>CAXMZV010000044.1:0-13910 GCA_964199985.1 Candidatus Ilumatobacter isfjordensis
CTCACGCCCCAGTCGACCGGTGCACCACACCCGAAAAATGCAGTCTCAGCGTCGCTGAGCGAGGCTCTTCCCACACATTTCGTCGAGTGTTTGAACCATCCCTGAAATGTGCAGGAAAATCGTCGCTCAGCGACGCTGCTCCGACATTTTTCGGGAGTGCTGGGGTCGAGCTGGTCAGGCCGTGGGGCGTCGGCGGCGGCCGGTGCGTTGACGTCCGCCGACTGCGTCGAGCTTGGGCTGCGCTGCCGGTAGCACGGTCTCGTTTGCGAGGTTCGGAGTCGGTTCGGTGGTGTGGGGGAACCCCATCGCGTTCACGAACAACTCCTGGAAGCGCGGTTCGGTCGCGGTCTCGATCTTCTCCACACGCCGGACCGCGGACTCGATCTCGGCGCGCTGGGCCGCCGACACGAGCGCTCGAACAGCACCGGCACCGGCGGCGTTGCCGACCGACGCGACTTGTGCGACGGGCACGTCGGGGACGAGGCCGAGAACCTTGGCGTACAGCGGATCGATAGGCGCCCCGAATGCTACAGCAAGGCGCACCGAGCCGATCGCGTTCGGGTCGGTCTTGCCCGCGTGTTCGCACAACAAATCGATGCCGGCCCGCAGGGCTGCCTTCGCGAGTTGGATTGCGCGCACGTCGTCCTGCGTGACGTTGATGTTTGCTGTCGGATCGTCGGCGTCGCCGAACAACCGATAGGAGAACGTCCGACCATCAGCGAACACTCGGTCGGTCTTGGATGGGCCATCCGAGCGCACCGTGCCGTCGACGTCGAGGAGCCCGGCGAGGTAGAGCTCGCCCATCACCTCGATGATCCCCGAGCCACAGATTCCCGAGATGTCGAGCTGGCGCGTCTCTGCATCGAACGCTGGGTCGTCGGACCACAGGTCGCTGCCGATGACCTTGACGCGAGGTTCAAGAGTGTCCCGGTCGATGCGCACCCGTTCGATCGCGCCCGCCGTCGCTCGCATGCCGGCCGAAATCTGTGCACCTTCAAAGGCCGGACCGGTGGGGGAGGAGGCAGCAAGCACGTGCTCGGCGTTGCCGAAAACGATCTCTGCGTTCGTGCCGACGTCGACGAGGAGTTGGAGCGCCTCCGAACGATGAGGACCCTCAGCCAGGATGGCCCCCGCCGTGTCGGCGCCGACGTGGCCTGCAATGCACGGCAGGAGATACGTCGACGCGAACGGCGCATCGATCTCCAGATCCGCGGCCCGCAGGGTGAGGGCGCTGTCGGTCGCGAGGAGGAACGGCGCCTGGCCCAGGGGAGTTGGGTCGATCGCAAGGATCACGTGATGCATGATCGGGTTCCCGACGATGGTGATATCGAGGATCGACAACCGATCGATGGGTCGAAGGGTCTCGACACTGGTCGCAGCCTCTTCGACCAACGCTCCGACCATCGTGTCCAGAGCGGAGCGAATCGAACGGGTGAGCTCGACCTCGCCGCCTGGATTCATCATCACGTACGACACCCGTGACATCAGGTCGTCGCCGAACCGGATCTGCGGATTCATCACACCGTTGCTCGCCACCACTTCGCCGGTCGCCAGGTCGACCAGGTGACCGGCCACGGTGGTCGATCCGACGTCGACAGCGACGCCGAAGGCGCGATCGACGTAGCCGGGATACACCGCACACACATCACGGCCGTATCGAACGGCGACGGTGATCGCGTTGTCACCTTGCTTGGCAGCGTCGGCGATCAACGGCAGTACATGCACATCGAGGCGCGCCATCGTGACGTCGTAGTCGGCGAGCAGTGCAGCACCGATCTGTTCACTCAACCCGCCGAGCTCGGCACCCAACTCGGCCTTGGGGAGCTCGATGTAGTGCAGCCGCACGAGCGGGTCGACCTCGATGTCGCCGAGATCAACCGACTTTCGTACGACTTGTTTGTGTACCTGGCTGGCCGCCGGGATCTCAACGACGAGGTCACCGCACACCTGTGCAGCACACCCGAGACGCTGACCGTCGAGGATCGGGCGGCGACCGGTGTACTCCTCCTCGGTCGAGGCCCAGCGGGTGATCGAGTCGTCGGTCGACTCGATTTGCCACTTCGAGAATGAACCGGCGGTCGGCACGACTTGGCATCGCCCGCACAACCCGCGGCCACCGCACGTCGAGTCGAGGTCAGCGCCGGCCTGTCGCGCCGCATCGAGCACCGTCGTGCCCTCGTCGACCGTGACCGACAGCCCTGATGGGGCAAAGACCACGCGATGTCGTGCATCCATGCCGATGGGTCAGCCTTCAACGCGGGCGCGTCGGCCACCGCGTCGACGTGGGGCGCCACCGGCCGCGTCTCCGGCGGCCTGGCCGCCGCCCTCACGGTACGTCGCGATCCAAGCGCCGCAGTCCTGGTCGTGACCCGCGAGCACATCGGCGGCCTTGACCGCCTTCTTCACCTCGTCGTGCAGCGGGCTCATGATCGCCGAGGTCATTCCGTTCGAGATCGCCATCGCGAGGAAGGTGCCGGTGATCGCGTGACGTTCGGGCAGCCCGAAGCTCACGTTGGAGGCGCCACAGGTCGTGTTGACCTTCAGTTCGGTCTGGAGACGACGGAGCAGCTTGAACACCTGTTGGCCGGCCTGGCCCAACGCGCCGATCGGCATCACGAGCGGGTCGACGATCACATCGGATGACGGGATGCCGTAGTCGGCGGCCCGGTTGACGATCTTCCGGGCGACTTCGAATCGTACGTCGGGGTCTTCGGAGATGCCGGTCTCGTCATTCGAGATCGCCACGACCGCAGCGCCGTACTTCTTGACGAGCGGCAGCACTCGCTCCATCTGCTCGTCCTCCCCGGTGACCGAGTTGATCAACGGCTTGCCCTGATAGACGGCGCAGCCGACTTCGAGTGCTTCGACAATCGACGAGTCGATCGACAGCGGCACGTCGGTAACCGACTGCACGAGCTGAATGGCCTGCGCGAGGAGCGCCGGTTCATCAGCGAGCGGAATGCCGGCGTTGACGTCAAGCATCTGGGCTCCGGCGGCAACCTGCGCGAGTGCGTCGGCCGCCACACGGTCGAAGTTGCCTTCCTTCATCTCGGCAGCGAGCAGCTTGCGTCCGGTCGGGTTGATGCGCTCACCGATCATGACGAACGGACGGTTGAAGCCGATGACGACTTCCTTCGTGGCGGAACTGATGATGGTCTCGGTCATGTTGCTTTCGATTCTCTTCGAGTTACTTCGGGGCGGGACCAGGTGTAACTGGCGGAGTTCGGAGGATTGAACAGGTCGGTCAGGCAGGTGAGCCGTCGGGATCGAGACCGCCGTTTGCAACGATCGCTTCGAGGCGTTCCTTGGGATACTGGTCTTCGATGTCAGCACACAGTTGGTCGAGTCTGGCGCTGACGTCGCCCTCGGCGAGAGGCACAGCTGTGTTGCGCCACTCCTTGACGTAGTCGTCGGTCGACGTCAGCTCGGCAACGCCGGCGGCGCGATCGATCGCGTGCTGGAACCGTGCGTGCAACAACACCTTGCTCTGCTCAGCGGCACCGCGGGCGGTGAGCTGCGCAGGGATGTCGCGCCAGTAGATCGTGCTGACCGTGGGCCCGCCGCCGCGACGTCGGTTCGTGCGTCGGCCGGTCTGACGCTCACGCATCGCCCCCTGGTCGAAATCGTCGCCAGCAGGTTGTTCGTCGCTCATGACGCTGTTGCCTTCCGTGTGAAATCCACCATGGTGGATTCGAGTTCGCCGTAGCCAGTGTGCTCGATGTGGAGCTCGAGCCCCAGCCGCTCAGCGCACTCGTGTGCTGCTGCTCGAGCCTTTGGGTCGTCGGTCTGTTCGAGATACACGCAGCGGGTGTAGTTGCCGAAGTACATGTCGCGCAGCTCCGGGTGCTTGGCGATGCCCATGCCGTCCCAGATCAACCGCTCCCAGTTGCGGGCAAGGAAGTCGGTCAAGTAGAAGCTGCCGAGAGCATGGTCCTGCAGCTTGTCGAACCCGGGTGCGGTGGCGAAGAACTGGTAACAGTGGGCACCGGCGAGCATCTCAACGCCCTCTTCTTCACACACCTTCTCCAGCAGTCCACCGGTGCCGCAGTCGGCGTAACCGATCAGAATCTCGTCGAACGTTCCCGCCGCCTGGCGCGTGCCGGCGTCGACGAGTTGAGTGTCGTCAGTGAAAGAGGTCGATGCGCCGGAAGCCGCGTTGGTGCCTGGGACCAGGTCGTCCTGGCCGCGGGCGCGGCGGATTCGCTGGCGGACGAGTTCAGGGATTTCTTTTGGTCGGTTGTGCAGTGCAGCGGGAAGGCACTCGACGGTCACGTTGGTCAGGCCGTTGAGTTCGTTGATCGCGAGCAGCTCACGCGCCAGCGCTCCGCACGCGATGACGAGCACCCGTGGGGCGGTCATGGGTCAGGCGTGGACAGACGGGCCGGCTGGCTCGGGGTTGCCGCGCCGTGCCGTCACCAGCGACTTGGCCTGCTCGGAGGCCACCGCTGCGTCGCGGCAGTAGGCGTCGGCACCGATGGCTTCGCCGAATTCTTCGTTGAGTGGTGCACCGCCGACGAGGATGATCTGGTCGTTGCGGCGACCCTTCTCGGTCAGCGTGTCGATGACGACCTTCATGTACGGCATCGTGGTGGTGAGCAGCGCGGACATGCCCAAGATGTCGGGCTGGTGCTCGTCGAGGGCGGCGATGAACTCGTCGACATCGGTGTTGATGCCGAGGTCAATGACCTCGAACCCGGCGCCTTCGAGCATCATCGCAACGAGGTTCTTGCCGATGTCGTGGATGTCGCCCTTCACCGTTCCGATGACGACCTTGCCGACAGACACGGCGCCGGTCTCGGCCAGCAGCGGCCGGAGGATGGCCATGCCCGCCTTCATCGCGTTCGCGGCCAGCAGGACTTCGGGAACGAAGAGAATGCCGTCGCGGAAGTCGATGCCGACGATGCGCATGCCTTCGACGAGTGCGTCGTTGAGCACGCGATCGGGGCCCCAACCGCGGTCGAGCAGGATCGTCGTTCCTTCGGCGATCTCTTCCTTCATGCCGTCGTAGAGGTCATCGTGCATTTGTGCAGTCAGATCCTCATCGCTCAGCAGTGCAAGATCGATCTCTTCGTCTCCGTTCGAGTCGCCAGCGGCGTCGATGTCGTCACTCATGTCGTTGTCTCCAGAGAGGGGGCGGAACGAGGGGACCTCGTGCCGTTGTTCCGCAATGCGGAACTGTACCGTATGGTGAAACAGTACGCCAGGCCCCTCTGGGACGAGCGATCCCCGCAGGCTAATGACGCAAGTCGCGTCCCGCAATGATGTTGACCGCCAAACCTGGTCACCGGCCACGTCGCACACGTCACCGAACGCGTCCGGACAGCGTCGAAGCTGCTAACCAGGGTGCATGGCAGGCGTGCAGTCGATCGAGCGAGCCTTCACGGTGCTCCGCGAACTCTCACTGGGCCCCGCTGGCGTCACGGAGATCGCCGAGCGGGTGGATCTGCCGAAATCGACCGTGTCCCGCCTGCTCTCGGCGCTCGAAGCTGAGGGTGCAGTTTCGCAACGCGCCACGGGATCGGAGTACGAACTCGGTGCTGGTCTCGCGGCCCTGGCCGATGCTGCAAACAACGACGCGAACATGGCGGCCGTCGTCCGCCCCTTCCTCATCGAATTGAGCGAGGCAACCGGCGAGTCTGCGGGATTCGTCGTGCGTTCGGGTCGAAACGTGTACTGGGTCGACAGTGTCGAGCATGAGGCGTCGGCGGTACAGGTACAGGACCGCACCGGGTTCTACGCGCCGATGCACTCGGTCCCAGCAGGTCTCGCGCTGCTCGCACATTTGCCCCCCGACGAGATTCGGAGCTATCTCGCGCAGCCGCTCGAGCG
Organism: Candidatus Ilumatobacter isfjordensis; assembly: GCA_964199985.1. Classification (GTDB taxonomy): domain Bacteria; phylum Actinomycetota; class Acidimicrobiia; order Acidimicrobiales; family Ilumatobacteraceae; genus Ilumatobacter_A; species Ilumatobacter_A isfjordensis. The sequence continues at coordinate 5,830 of CAXMZV010000044.1, forward strand.
GGTCAATCAGCGCACAATCACCGATATCGGAACGCTGCGAGCGCATCTCGATCAGATCGCCAGCGACGGCCTCATGTGGTCGATCGATGATCTCGGTGATGGCATCACGGCGCTCGACGTGCCCTTCCGCGGCGCAAGCGGCCACTTCGAAGGCGCACTCTTTGTCAACGCGCCGAGCTTCAGGTTCCCCGACGAAGGTGACAAGGACCGCGTCGAAGCGCTCGTCGTCGACGCCGCGCAACGGTTGTCAGACCGCTTCACCATCCACTGAACGGCTGAGAACAATTCTCGGTTTTTGTGTCACGAACTGCGACGGATCTCGCCGGTTGTGGTGACATGGAACGCCCTGGCCGGTTTCCGCTGGGTGCGGTCACGGATCGGCATTAGGTTCGACGTCGATGAAGCGACAGGACAAAGCCGACCGGATTGGCGAGCTGCTCGACGATCTCTACCCGAACCCGCCGGTGCCGCTCGACCACCGCAACGCCTACACGATGCTCGTCGCGGTCGCGCTCTCGGCGCAGACCACCGACAAGAAGGTCAACGAAGTCACCCCTGCGCTCTTCGACGCAGCATCCACGCCCGAAGAGATGGCGCGGCTGTCGCCCGAGGAAATCCTCGGCTACATCAAGCAGGTCGGCCTCGCACCGACGAAGGCCCGCAACCTGTCGACCATGGCGCACCAAATCATGGACGCCGGGGGCGAGATCACTGGCGACTGGGACTTCCTCGAGGGCCTGGCCGGCGTCGGCCACAAGACTGCCGGTGTCGTGATGGCCGGCGCGTTCGGGTTCCCCGCGTTTCCTGTCGACACACACATCCATCGCCTCGCTGACCGTTGGGGTCTGAGCGATGGCAAGAACGTCGAGAAGACCGAGCGGGACCTCAAGGCGGTGTTCCCCGAGGACACGTGGGATCGGCGACACCTGCAGATCATTTACTTCGGTCGCGAGTACTGCCCGGCCAAGTATCACGACTTGACCGGCTGCCCGATCTGCAGCTGGGCGGCCACGAAGAAGCGCATCGCCGCTGAATCGAAGTAGGGCCAGTCGAAGTGGTGACGTTGCCCGTCCAGCGGGAGGGAGATCGTCACCTGAAGGGGCTCCAGGCAGCGGCGAAAGCGCGGTGAGAGAGCGGGGTCACCCGACGGCAACGTGACTCATGGCGGGAATAGTCTCCGCTGAGGTTGGGAAGCGATTCACAAGCCCTGATATCTTCGGGCCCGCATGTCGCTCTTTCTTCGCGATTACCTCAACGTTGTCTGGTTCGGTATCGCAGCTCTCGCCATTGGCGGGCTGCTGCTCGGCCTCGCTGCGGCAATTCGCCCGTCCAAGCCCAACTACGACAAATTGATCGCGTACGAATCCGGCGTCGACCCGGTCGGGATGGGCTGGTCCCAGAGCCAGATCCGCTACTACGTGTTCGCTTTGCTCTTCGTCATCTTCGATGTCGAAGCGGTGTTCCTCTTCCCCTGGGCAGCGTCGGCTGAGCGTTACGGCACCTTCGGCCTCGTCGCCATGTTGATCTTCATCGTGTTGCTCCTCGACGGCCTCGTCTACGCCTGGAAGCGAGGACTCCTCCGATGGGTCTGACGTTCGCGGGCTTCAACACGAGCTCCAACACTTGCTCGAATACGCAGAGAAAGACGGTCTGACATGGGTCTCGTCGACAAGGGCCGCCTGCCGGCCCCGCTCACCAAGCTGTTCAACATGAGCCGCTCGTACAGCCTCTGGGTGTACCAGTGGGGTCTCGCCTGCTGCGCCATCGAGATGGGTGCAGCGTTCGGTTCGCCTCGCTACGACGTGATGCGCCTCGGCGTCATCCCGCTGCCTGCCAGCCCGCGCCAGGCCGACTTCGTCTGCGTGTCCGGCACGGTCACCGACAAGATGGCACCCGCCGTGAAGCGACTCTGGGAACAGATGCCCGAGCCGAAGTACGCCATCTCGATGGGTTCGTGCGCCAACTGTGGTGGCCCGTACTGGGACAGCTATTCAGTCACCAAGGGCGTTGATCAGATCATCCCGATCGACGTCTACGTCTCCGGTTGTCCACCTCGCCCCGAAGCACTGCTCGAAGGCATCGTGCTCCTCCAGCAGCGGATCAAGAACGAAGACATGGCCGCCAAGTGGCGCGGCGACGAGTTCACCACCTTGCAGCGCACTCGCGCCATGGAAGCGGGCGAGGTTGATCGTGATGGTGAGCTGATCAGCGAGACGCACAGCGTGTCCGGCGACCCGACCCCCGAGATGGCCATGGAGATTGATTCGGTGCAACCCGAACCGATCGTCGTTGGCGGTGGCCCCATTGAGTGACGACAACGCGACCCCGGAAGCGACTGACGCTGACGCTCCCGCAGCGTTGCCCGGAGACGGACTGCGCGAAGGCATCATCGAGGATCTGCGCAGCCACATCGGCGACGCCATCGTCGACACCAAGATCACGCCCAATGACGATCTCTGGATTCGCGTCACCACCGAGGCCTGGCTGCCGACGGGCCAGGCGTTGAAGGATGCAGGGTTCACGTACTTCTGCTTCCTCTCGGGCCTCGACTGGCTGCCGTCGCCATACGGCACGGGCGAGAACGACCCCGACGACGAACCCAAAGAACCCGACACTGAAATCGTGCAGGGCTACACCGGCGGCGAGACTCGGTTCCAGGTGTTCGCACGCCTCACCGACCTCAACCGCCACGTCGGCGTCACGATCAAGGCCGACGTTCCTAATGATCGGCTCGTCATGGAGTCGTGGAGTCACCTCTTCGCCGGAGCCAACTGGCACGAGCGTGAGTGCCACGAGATGTTCGGCATCGGGTTCGACAACCATCCTGACCTCCGCAACATGTACCTGCCAGGCGACTTCGAGGGCTACCCACTCCGCAAGGACTTCCCGCTGCTCGCCCGCATGGTCAAGCCGTGGCCAGGCATCGTCGACGTGGAACCGATGCCGGTGCAGGACGTAGAAGACGCTCCGGCCGAAGAAAGCGGTGAAGCGTGATGACGAACGTCCACATGCCGACGAGGGAAGGGCCAGCGACGAGTCTGGCCTCCTTCCCGATCAAGGACTGCTCGAAGCCGGTTGGTCTGAGGGAAGGACAATCAGCATGACCCTGACCGACCGCCAGCAGCTGTCGTACATCGCGAGCCAGGCCGCAGATGCGCGCCTGAACGTCGAGCTCGAGACCGAGGGCATGACCCTGAACATCGGACCGCAGCACCCCGCCACGCACGGAACGCTCCGCATCATCTGCCGCCTCGACGGTGAGCAGGTCGTCTGGGCCGAGCCGGTGGCTGGCTACATGCACCGTGGCTACGAAAAGCTCACCGAAGTCCGTACCTTTCCGCAGGTGACCACGCTGGTCAACCGCATCGACTGGCTCGGCAGTTTCGCCAACGAGGTGCCATTCATCCTCGCTGCCGAAAAGCTGATGGAGGTCGAAGCGCCTCCTCGTGCGCAGGTCATCCGCACCATCCTCTTCGAGTTGTCGCGCATCGCGAATGTGTCACTGTTCCTCGGTGACCTCGGTGTGCAGATGGGCGCCATCACGCCGGTCTTCCTCGCCTTCCGTGACCGTGAGTACATCCTCAACCTGATCGAGGGTGCAACGGGCGGTCGCTTCCACCCCAACTTCGACCGCATCGGCGGCCTCAAGGACGATCTGCCGAAGGGCTGGATCGAAGAGACTCGCGGCGCCGTCAAGAAGCTCGAGCAGTTCTGCGACACGATCGACGACCTGCTCTTCGGCAACGAGATCTTCCAGAGTCGGATGCGCGGCATCGGCATCATCCCGGCCGACATCGCCAAGGACTACGGCCTGTCGGGAGCGAACGCTCGTGCGTCCGGCATCGACTGGGACCTCCGTCGCGATCAAGACCTGGCACTCAGCTACGACCTCGCCGACTGGAAGGTGTGGACGCACCCCGACGGCGACTCGTGGGCGCGCTGCTGGATCCGTCTGCAAGAGACGCGCGAGTCCTGCAAGATCGTGATGCAGCTGCTCGATCAGATTCCGACCGGCCCGATCATGACGAAGGTCCCGCGCATCATCAAGGTGCCTGAAGGTGAAGCCTGGGTGGCCACCGAGAACCCGCTCGGCGAGATGGGCTACTACGTCGTCAGCAAGGGTGGGCTCGGGCCGTTCCGCGTCAAGATTCGCTCGGCGAGCTTCAACAACATCTCGATCGTGCCGTGGGCGCTGAAGGGTGTGTATGTCCCTGACATCATCACGATCCTCGCTTCGCTCTACTTCATCCTCGGAGACATCGATCGCTGATGCTCGCTCAACTCTCTGCCCTGCTGGCTGAAGGCTCTTTTCCGGACTCGTGGCCGGAGTGGTCCATCCCATACTGGCTGATGTCCATCCTGCGCGTCGTGGGTGGCCTCGTCGCGGTGCTGCTGCCAGCTGGCGGCATCGTCTATTTGTTCCTGTTCAAGATGATGTCCTTCATGCAGAGCCGTCTCGGCCCGATGGAGGCCGGTCCGTACGGATCGATGCAGTTGCTTGCCGAAGTCGGCAAGTGGATGCAGAAGGAAGACCTCGCACCGGAGAACGCCGACCTGCGGATCTATCGCATGGCGCCGCTGATCGTGCTCCTGTCCACGTTTCTGCTGATCGTTGTCGTGCCCTTTGGCCCGCGTGCGTACTTCACGAACTTCGAGACCGGCATCTTCTACGCCTTGGCCGTCGGGTCGGTCAGCGTGCTCGGCATTCTCATCGCCGGCTGGTCGTCGGCCAATAAGTACTCGCTGCTCGGCGGCCTGCGTGCCGGTGGTCAGCTCATCGCCTATGAACTCCCGATGGTGCTTGCCACCCTTGGTGTGGTCATCCAGGCCGAGTCGATGAACCTCAACCGGATCATCGAAGTGCAGAACACCGGTGAGATCTTCGGTATCGGCTGGTTCGGCAACCCGTTCATCATCACTCAGTTCGTCGGCTTCCTGATCTTCATGATCGCAGTGCAGGCCGAACTGACCCAGGCGCCGTTCGACATGCCGATCGCTGAGTCCGAGCTGGTGTCCGGCTACATGACCGAGTACTCGGGCTTCCGCTTCCTGATCTTCTTCATCGCCGAGTTCGCCACGGCCGGTGTCTTCAGCTTCATCGCTGCGGCGCTGTTCCTCGGCGGCTGGGGCGTCCCGTTCGAATGGTTCGGCTGGGACAATCTCGCCGATGTCTCCTGGTGGATGAACTTCGTGGGCCCGGTCATCATGTTCACCAAGATGTTCGCCCTCGTCGGCGTCATCATGTGGGTGCGCTTCAGCTACCCGCGATTCCGTGAGGACCAACTCCAGACCTTCGCCTGGAAGGTGCTCATCCCACTCGCACTGGCCAACACGGCCGTCACCGCAATCCTGAAGGTGGTCCTCTGATGCCCAAGATTCCTGGACTCATCAAGGGGCTTGGCGTCACTGCCGGCATCCTCGGCAAGACGCTCAAGAACGGTGCCGACACCGTTCAGTACCCGCATGAGAAAGAAGCGCCGCCGATTCGCGCTCGCGGCGTCATTGCGCTGCACGAAGACAACTGCACCGCGTGCATGCTCTGCTCGCGCAGTTGCCCCGACTGGTGCATCTACATCGAGGGCCACAAGCAGCTCGCGCCACCGCGTCGCGCCGGTGGCAAGCCGCGTCAGGTCAACCACCTCGACCGGTTCGACATCGACTACGCACTCTGCATGTACTGCGGTATCTGCGTCGAGGTCTGTCCGTTCGACGCACTGTTCTGGAGCCCCGAGTATGAGTACTCCGAGCCGAAGATCGCGGACTTGCTCCACGACAAGGCCAAGCTCGGCGAGTGGATGGAAACCGTGCCTGAGGCACCCGAGCTCGAAGCGGGAGCCGGCAAGTGACCATCAACGCACCAGCGGCCCTGGGCCTCGACGCGTGGCGAGGTAAACCATGATCGCAACACTCCTCGCCCAGGCGGGCGATGCTGACGTCAACGTCGCGATGAACATCGGGTTCGGCATCATCGCCACCGTGATGATCTTTGCCGCGTTCAGCGTCGTCACCACCAAGAACGTCGTCCACGCCGCGCTGTATCTCGTGCTCGTGCTCGCCGGCGTGGCGGCCCAGTACATTCTCGCCGGCGCCGAGTTCGTTGCGGTGTCGCAGGTGATGGTGTACATCGGCGCCGTCATGGTCCTGTTCCTGTTCGGCATCATGCTCACCCGAGCTCAGATTGGTGCTGAGGACGGACTCAACAACAAGGGCTGGCAACTCGGCATCCCCGTTGCTCTCGTCTTGTTCGGCCTCCTCGGCTACGTCATCATCGATGCCTACGAGGACCAGGTCATCGGCGAGCGTGCGCCGTTCCCGACGGAGGGGCTCGCCGACCGGTACCTGTCGCCGTATCTCGTGCCGTTCATCGCGTTGTCGTTCGTCCTGCTCGCCGCTGCCATCGGCGCCATCGTCCTGGCCCGGAAGGACTGAGGCTCATGCTTGCTGTCAACTTCCTCCTGCTCGCCGCGGTGCTGTTCTGCATCGGTGTCTTCGGCGTCATCGCACGCCGCAATGCTGTGCTCGTGCTGATGTCGATCGAGCTGATCCTCGCCGCGGTCAGCTTGAACTTCGTCGCGTTCGCGCTGATGAACGAGAACATCGACGGGCAGGTGTTCGCGCTGTTCGTCATGGCAATCGCCGCTGCCGAAGTCGGCGTCGGCCTCGCCATGGTCCTCATGATCTACCGCAATCGCAAGTCGATCGCCCTCGACGAACTCTCGGAAATGAAGGGCTGACGTGCTCGCCGTAGAAGACACACATGCTGCGCTCGAACTGAGCTCAGGCTGGTTCCTCGAGAACGCGTGGCTCATCGCGCTCATCCCCGCTATCGGTTTCGCGCTCATCCTCGGCTTCGGCAAGAAGCTTCCGATGAAGGGTTCCGAAATCGGTCTTGCCTCCATGGCAGCATCACTCGTCCTCGCCACGGGCGCTGGCATCCAGTGGATGCAGCGCACCGACTCGGCGTCACACGGTGGCGAAGAAGCGGCCAGTGGCGTGATCAATGGTGTTCGTGGGGCGCTGCGCGCCAGCGAAGGTGGCGAAGCTGAACCGTTCATCGAACCCGTGGTCTCCCAGTGGGTCTGGTGGCAGAACTCCGGCCTCGAGTTCGGCCTCGGCTCACACATCGACGGCCTCTCGATCCTGCTGCTGTGGCTGGTGGCCTTCATCTCGCTCCTCGTCCAGGTCTACAGCCTCGACTACGTCCGGGGCGATCGTCGCTACACCCACTTCTTCGCGGCGCTGACGCTGTTCTCCAGCGGCATGTTGATCATGGTCATGTCGTCGAACATGGTCCAGCTCATCTTGGGCTGGGAGATCATGGGCCTCACGTCGTTCCTGCTGATCGGTCACTGGTGGGAGGACGCCTACAACAGCCACTCTGGCCTCAAGGCGTTCCTCACGGTGCGTGTTGGCGACGTCGGCCTGCTGGTCGGTACGGCGATCCTGTTCTTCGGTGCGAACGACTTCGCCGTGGCCAACCTCGACTCGAACGGGTTTGACATTCGAGCCATTCAGGCGTGGGCATTGTCCGGAGAGGGGTCGAATTGGACCCTGATCATGGCGTCGAGTGCATTGTTCATCGCCGCCATCGGCAAGTCCGGTCAGTTCCCGCTGCACACCTGGCTCCCCGACGCCATGGCCGGCCCCACGCCGGTGTCATCGCTGCTGCACTCGTCCACGATGGTCGTTGCCGGCGTGTTCCTCGTCGCCCGCCTCTACCCCGTGTTCTGGGAGGGCTTCAACATCGGCAACGGTGGGCTGAGCTTCATCGCCATCATCGGTGGCATCACGATCGTCATCGCGGCGCTGCTCGCCTTCGTGCAGGACGACATCAAAAAGGTGCTCGCGTATTCCACGGTGAGCCAGCTCGGCTACATGATGCTCGGCCTCGGCACGGGCGCATGGCTGCCGGCTGTCTTCCACCTGCTCACGCACGCCTTCTTCAAGTGCTGCCTGTTCCTCGCAGCCGGGTCGATCAGCCATTCCGGCTCCCACCACTCCTTCGACATGAAGAAGGACATGGGCGGCCTGCGCAAGTTCATGCCGATCACGTTCGGCGCCTGGTGTGTGTCGACGCTCGC
>CAXMZV010000045.1:0-13843 GCA_964199985.1 Candidatus Ilumatobacter isfjordensis
TTGCTGGCTCGCTCGATTCAGCGGTCCTGTACACCGTCGAAGCCGAGGGCCACACGGCCTACGGCAGCATCGAGTGCGTGCAGGCAGACATCGACGCCTACCTGCTCGACCTGACAGTGCCCGCCGACGGCTCGACGTGTTCGGACAATGCCGGCGCCGACTTCTTCGTTCCCGAAGGCGATGGCGAGATCGACCAAGTCCTCGCATTCTTCGACTGCGCACGTGATGAAGGCGCCGACCTGCCTGACATCTCGGCGGCCGACATCCTGGGCGACCCGACACTTGAGAACGTGCTTGGTTCGATCGACTTGACGGACCCGTCCGTCGCCCTCGCCTTCGCTGCCTGCCAAGAGTTCATCCCCGGTCTCTGACTCGCGCCCGGAAACCGTCGCGGAAACGATCCGGGCCCGGTTGAAGACGGGATTGATGGAGCGGCGGGGCGGATTGTCCACAGGTCCCCACAGGCTGCACACAGAAAATGGGCAGTCAGCCACACGAAAGACACATGGTTGCGCGTCTTGTTACACACAGCTATCTGCCCGCACAGTGGAGACATGGCCCGTCCCTTCATCTCCAGCCGAACGCCGGCACGCCGGAGCCGTCGGCATCGTTCGACGCTGCGACAGATCGATCGGCGCGCCCTGGAGCGCGCGGGGTGGCGCACAACCCTCGAATTCCGTGAGAATCACGTCCGACTCGCCAACGGTCAACTGATCGACGTCGAGCCGTTCTGGATAGCCGAAGCCGAGCGCGATGGCGTCGTCATCAGTGCCTCCGCGCTGTCGGAATCGCGCGTTTGGTCACGATTGCAGGCGCAATCCCGAGTCAACGATCGAGATTTCTTTGAAGTCGCGAGCGCCTGAGCAGGGGCTTCGCGATTCGTTGTCAGACATCTTGTGGAATCGCCCTCCCTAACGTTGACACCTCCCAGGTTGCACTGGTGTAATTACGAACCCGCAACCACAAGATGTGGTGCTGGGGTCGGGAAATTTGAACCCTTGGCCACGACATCAAGTGGTGGCGGCCAGCCACTGAAAACCTGAAAAACACCCGAAAACACGATGCAAACGACGCGATGAACCGAGACGGAGTAGCCGGTGACACTGATTGAACAGAATGTTGGGAACACAAAGAGTGAGCGGACCAATGACGAAACGGGTGCCTTGCAGGCCCCGACGTTGACCGACGCGGCGAAATCCGCGCCGTCGGAGACGCCGCCAGTCACTGGTGGTGGCATGCGCGTCATGAAGCGCAACGGTCAACTCGAACCGGTCGATCTGAACAAGATCGTCAACGCCATCGCCCGCGCCTCAGAAGGCCTGCTCGGTGTCGACCCGATGCGTGTTGCCACTCGCACCATTTCGGCCCTTGCAGACGGCGCCAGCACCGGCGAGCTCGACAACCTGTCGATCCGCACTGCGGCTGGCCTCATCGTCGAAGAGCCCAACTACTCCAAGCTCGCCGCACGCCTGCTGGCAACGGTCATCGACAAAGAAGTCCGCAACCAGAACATCCCGTGGTTCTCTGAATCGATCAAGATCTCTCACGAGCAGGGCATCGTCTCCGACGAAGTCCTCGCATTCGTCGAGGCAAACGCACCTGAACTGAATGCGGCGATCAACTCCGACCGCGACCGTCTCTTTGAGTTCTTCGGTCTGCGCACCGTCTATGACCGCTACCTGCTGCGCCACCCCGAGCGCCGTGACGTCATCGAAACCCCGCAGTACTTCATGCTCCGCGTTGCCTGCGGCCTCGTCGCCGGCGACGCCGAAACCGGCGAACTGCCTGGCGGCGTCGACGCTGCGGTCAAGTTCTACGACCTGATGTCCTCGCTGGGCTACCTGCCGTCGAGCCCCACGCTGTTCAACTCGGGCACCACCCACAGTCAGATGTCGAGCTGCTACTTGCTCGACTCGCCTGAAGACAGCCTTGAGGGCATCTACAAGCGGTACACCGACATCGCCAAGCTCTCGAAGTTCGCTGGCGGCATCGGCGTCGCCTGGCACCGGGTGCGTGCAAAGAACAGCCTCATCCAGGGCACCAACGGCCTGTCCAACGGCATCGTCCCGTGGCTCCGCACCCTCGACTCATCGGTCGCTGCGGTCAACCAGGGCGGCCGCCGCAAGGGCGCTGCATGCGTCTACCTCGAGTCGTGGCACGCCGACGTCGAGGACTTCCTCGAGCTGCGTGACAACACCGGTGACCATGCTCGGCGTACGCACAACTTGAACATCGCCAACTGGGTCCCCGACCTCTTCATGGAGCGCGTCGAGAAGGACTGGCAGTGGAGCCTCTTCGATCCGAAGAAGGTCCCGGACCTCACCGACAAGTTCGGCGAAGACTTCGAGCGGGCCTACACCGCCGCCGAAGAAGCAGGCCTCTATGAAAAGCAGGTTTCGGCCCGCACGCTTTACTCGAAGATGATGCGAACGCTCGCCCAGACCGGCAACGGCTGGATGACCTTCAAGGACGCGTCGAACGAGAAGTGCAACCAGACCGGTGCGCTCAACGACGACGGCACGCCACGCGTCGTCCACCTCTCCAACCTGTGCACCGAGATCCTTGAAATCACCGACCAGGCCAACACCGCAGTCTGCAACCTCGGTTCACTCAATCTTGGTTCCTATGTCTCCCAAGATGGCGAGTTCGACTTCGAGCGCCTCGGTCGCGTCGTCCGTCAAGTCGTGCCGTTCCTCGACCGGGTCATCGACATCAACTACTACCCGACACCCGAAGCCAAGTACTCCAACAACAAGTGGCGCCCCGTCGGCCTCGGCATGATGGGCCTGCAGGACGTTTTCTTCAAGAAGGGTCTCCCGTTCGATTCGCCCGCCGCGAAGGAACTCAGCAAGCGGATCAGCGCCCACATCTACTTCCACGCGCTGTGGGCATCGACCGAACTGGCAGCCGAAAGCGGTCCGCACGAGTCGTTCGCCGGCACCCGTGCCGCACAGGGCGACCTCCAGTTCGACCTCTGGGACGACGGCGGTCGCAAGAGCGGCGTCCAGGTCGTCCCGCCAGCCGAGCTCGACTGGGACACCCTGCGTGCCCGCATCGCCGACGTCGGTCTGCGCAACAGCCTCCTCATCGCCATTGCGCCCACGGCCACCATTGCATCGATCGCCGGTTGTTATGAGTGCATCGAGCCGCAAGTGTCCAACCTGTTCAAGCGCGAAACGCTCTCGGGCGAGTTCATGCAGATCAACCGTTACCTCGTCACCGAGCTGCAGCGTCGTGATCTGTGGGACGAGCAGATGATCAATGAGATCAAGCAGGCCGAAGGTTCGGTGCAAGACGTCGAGCGCATCCCCACCGAACTCCGCGAGGTCTACCGCACCGCATGGGAGATCCCGCAGCGCCAGCTCATCGACATGGGTGCCGATCGCGGTGCCTTCATCGACCAGAGCCAGTCGCTCAACCTCTTCATGGAGACGCCGACCATCGGCAAACTCTCCTCGATGTACTTGCACGCATGGAAGTCGGGTCTCAAGACCACGTACTACCTGCGCAGTCGAGCGGCCACGAAGATCAACAAGTCCACGACGGCAGCGCCGGCGCCGACCAAACCACCGAGCGGCCCGACCGGCGGCCCAAGTGGTGGAAGAGACCCCGAACCCACGAAGACGTTCAATGATGAGGAAGCACTCGCATGCAGCCTCGAGAACCCCGAGTCCTGCGAGGCATGCAACTGATGGCACTCATCGATCCAATCATCTCCGAACCACACGGCCTCATGGCCGAGGCACCGATCCCCGTTGCGTCCACGCGTGCCAAGCACATCCTCGACCCGGGTTTCGACCTGACGTTGCGGCCGATGCGCTACCCGGTGTTCTTCGACATGTACAAGGACGCCATCAAGAACACGTGGACCGTCGACGAGATCGACTTCTCCGACGACCTCGTTGACCTCGACCGCAAGTTGATGCCGGCCGAGAAGCACATGGTCAGCCGTCTCGTCGCGTTCTTCGCGACCGGCGACTCGATCGTGTCGAACAACCTGGTACTCAACCTCTACAGCCACATCAACAGCCCCGAGGCACGCATGTACCTCTCGCGGCAGCTGTACGAAGAGGCCTTGCACGTCCAGTTCTACTTGACGCTGCTCGACAACTACATCCCCGACATGAAGGAGCGCGAAGCCGCGTTCGCCGCTGTCGAGAACATTCCGTCGATCAAAGCCAAGGCCGACTTCTGCTTCAAGTGGATGGACCAGATCCAAGACGTCCACGTTGTCGAGACCAAGGAGCAGCGCAAGCAGTTCCTGATGAACCTGATCTGCTTCGCCACATGCATCGAAGGCCTGTTCTTCTTCGCCGCGTTCGCGTACGTCTACTTCCTGCGTTCGAAGGGCCTGCTCAACGGTCTCGCTGACGGCACCAACTCGGTGTTCCGCGACGAGTCGTGCCACATGAACTTCGCCCTCGAAGTGGTCAACACGGTTCGCAACGAGGAGCCCGACCTGTTCGACGACCAGCTCGAAGCCGACATCCGCGAGATGATGCGCGATGCCGTCGAGTGCGAGTACCAATTCGCTGCCGACGTTCTCGCCGACGGCGTGCCGGGCATGAGCCTCGGCGACACTCGCGAGTACCTCCAGTACGTCGCTGACACTCGTCTCGCACTGCTCGGTTACACCGCCGAGTTCGGATCGAAGAACCCGTTCAGCTTCATGGAACTGCAAGACGTGCAGGGCCTCTCGAACTTCTTCGAGCGCACCGTGTCGAGCTACCAGACCGGCATCGAAGGCGACGTCAGCTTCGACGAGGAGTTCTGACCGTTACAGCTGGTGCCTGGCACCAGCTGTAACGCTCACCTGTAGAGATCCGTGTGTTCGCCAAGGGTGGGGCCGACGTCGCGGATTGATCCCGGCGTTCGGCTGAACTTCGGGACCACGCCCAACATGGCGGTGTCGATGCCGGCGCGCGACGTGAACCGCTGGACCATCTCACGGGCGAGGTAGTGCTCGTCGGTCAGCATGTCCGCGGCGGTGTAGACCCGGCCGGCTGGGACGCTGTGCTCACGCAACAGGTCGAGCAGATCGTCGCTGTCGATGGTCTTTGTCCAATCGGCCACGATCCCGTCGAGCTGATGCTCACGATCACCGCGTGCGGCGTGCGTCGACCACATCGGATCCTCGGCCATCTCGGGCCGGCCCATGGCGGTGCACAGCCGGGCGAACACGGCGTCGGCGTTTCCGGCGATCAGCACCTCAGACCCACTACGAGTGGGGTACGCATTGGCAGGCGCCACACCCTTCAACGTTCCCCCTGACCTGGTGCGGAGCACGCCAGCGATCTCGTAGTCGGCCATCGACGACTCCATCAGCGCAGCCACTGCCTCGTAGATGGCAACGTCCACTTCCTGGCCCTTCCCGCTCGATACTCGCTCGTACAAGGCAGCCAGCGTGCCGATCACGGCGAACATGGCGGCGAGTGAGTCGCCCAGGCTGACTCCGCACCGAGCGGGTGCTCTGTCGGCGTCGCCCGTGGTGTGGCGGATGCCGCCAATGGCTTCACCGATTGAACCGAAACCGGCCTCCGACGATCGCGGCCCGGTCTGGCCGAAGCCCGACACGTGCGTGACGATCACACCTGGATTGACGGCCGACAACGTCGCGTGGTCGAGCTCGAACTTGGCGAGCGTGCCCGGCCGGAAGTTCTCGAGCACCACATCACACTCGGCAGCGAGCTGCTGCACCATCGCCAGGTCGTCGGCGTCCTTCAGGTCAGCGACCACCGACTGCTTGTTGCGCGCAATGATCGGCCACCAGAGGCTTCCGCCGTCCACGGTGACACCCCAGCGACGCATCGGATCGCCACCGTCGGCTGACTCGATCTTGATCACCTCGGCGCCGTAGTCACCGAACAGCTGGCCAGCGAAGGGGCCCGCGATGAAGTTGCCGAGTTCGAGGACGCGGACGCCAGCGAGGGGTCCGTCAGTGTTTGGGCTCACCGTTCCATTGTGACGCGTTCGGCTCCCCGGACCTCAGATCAGCCTTCGCCGCAGGAGCCGAAGTTGTTCTCAAGCGGTCCGATGCCGGCGGCGACCGCCCGGTCACGGAACTCCGCGAGACCGGGCTGATCGTTCATCCAATCGAGCTTGGCCTGTACGGCGTCGGTACCGGCATCCAGCTGGAAGACATATGCGGCGAACGATTCGGCGAAATCCTCTTCCGGGCTGCTGGCGGCGTAGGCACCGAGGAATCCGGGATTGATGCTGCACCGGTCTTCGCCCGCGCTGCCGCTTGCCTCTGCACTCGGATTGATCTCATCGATCAGACCATCACCCCAGAACAATGCGATCCACTGTGCCATCAGCGAGTCAGGGAGGTAGCAGCCTTCGCCGTTGTCGAACGTGGTGCAGTTGTCCTCGGATTCGGCGCTTCGATCGATCTGCGACGGCAATGCGGTGAACACGTGGCTGAACTCGTGCGCCATCGTGAGCAGGGCCTCATTCGGGTCTTCCTGGTACGACTCGACGTTGACCGACATCTGGAACAGGGTGCCGTCGTCATCGAGGGTGTTGACGAATGCCAACGTGACCTCGTCGCCGCCGTCAGTGCTCTCGAAGGAGCCGAACAAGCCCAGGTCAGCGAGCTGCAGTGACGGGGTGATCACCGACAGCGCTTCCCACGCCTCGGTCAACGTCGGGTTGCCTTCACCGAAGCACACAGCGCCGAGCGCGCCGCTGACGACGTAGTGGGCGTTGGTGAACGACGACGTCCCGTCGTCGCCGAGCCCCTCGGCAGAGCAATCGACGTCATGGCGCGTCAACGACAGATCAACACTGCCTGCCACTCCAGCAGCGTCACCCTCTGGATCGGCGTCGGCATCTTCTTCGGGCTCGGCGTCAGATGCGTCCAACTCGGCCGGTGCCTCGGCGACGTCATCGCCGTCGCCGGATCCGCATGCTGCGAGCAGCAGGGCTGCTGCGATGGCAGCGCTGGACAATTTCATGGACGTCGATCTGCGCACGTGGCGACTCCGTGGTGGCGATGGGCTGAAAGGCCGAGAGGTCAGGCGACGATCGACGACATCATCGTATTCGACCAGTGTGTGCTCATCGAGGCCAATCGACAGTCGTGGAGCGCCCGTCATTGCCGCTGTTCACGTCGGAGGGGTCGGCGGGAGCCGAGTCGGCAAGACTGTGTTGGTGAGCGATCTTCCCACCAGCATCATCCTGCGCGACGTCTCGATGCGCGACGGTCTGCAAGACGAAGCCCCTGTCCCGACCGAAACGAAGCTGGCGCTCTTCGAAGCCCTCGTCGCGGCCGGCGTCCGCGAGCTCGAGCTCACCAGCTTTGTGCGCCCCGACCGGGTACCTGCTCTGGCCGATGCCGACGAGTTGTGCGCCGCAACCGCTGGCTCGGAGGTCGTGCGATGGGGTCTTGTGCTCAACCGCCGAGGTGCGGAACGGGCCCTTGCCGCCGGACTCACTCACCTGCAGTACGTCGTCTCGGTCAGCGATACCCATAGCCGCCACAACGCAGGCGCTGGGACCGATGATGCCATCGCCGCGTTCGAAGCACTGGCCGCTCCGATGATCGATCAGGGCGCTGTGATCGAGATGACGCTCTCGACCGCGTTCGGCTGCCCGTACGAGCAGCAGATCGATCCGGCCCGCGTGGTCGACGTCGCCCGTCGTGTTGTTGATGCCGGCGCGTCATCGATTGGCCTTGCCGACACGATCGGTGTCGCCGTGCCGCCCGAGGTGACGGCCCTCGTCGAGCAGGTCACCTCAGCTGTCGACGTGTCGATCGGAGCCCATCTGCATGACACCCGCGGCCTGGCCGTCGCCAACGGGCTCGCAGCCCTTGCCGCTGGTGCCAATCGCCTCGACGCCGCGGTGGGGGGCCTCGGTGGATGCCCCTTCGCCCCTGGCGCCAGTGGGAATGTCGCCATCGAGGACGTCGCTCATGCACTCGAGGCGATGGGTGTCGACACCGGCTGCTCGGTGCCGGGTCTGATCGAGGCAGCGGCTCTTGCGTGCGACGCTGTTGGCCGCCCGGTGGCCAGTCACGTCGGTGTTGCAGGACCCCGTTTCGCGGACTCCGCCGGGGTTGCCTGACCCGGCCGATTCTGCAGATATCGTGGCAGTGATGACCGCTGCGGACGAACTGATTTGTCGATGACAGACTGGCTGACTCAGAGCTCTGTGGTGATCGTCGCCGGCAAGGGCGGCGTCGGTTCCTCCACGGTTGCAGCCGCACACGCACTCGCGGCAGCCCGGCAAGG
Organism: Candidatus Ilumatobacter isfjordensis; assembly: GCA_964199985.1. Lineage (GTDB taxonomy): Bacteria > Actinomycetota > Acidimicrobiia > Acidimicrobiales > Ilumatobacteraceae > Ilumatobacter_A > Ilumatobacter_A isfjordensis. The sequence continues at coordinate 8,235 of CAXMZV010000045.1, forward strand.
AGCCGACGTCCTGTTCATCGCCGTCGACGGTCGGCCCGGTATGGGTGAACTGCTCGGGGGACGCGAGATCACCGACCGCGACCAAGTGCTGCAACGTAGGGTCGGAGGCTCCGACGGCGGCACGATCCGCGCCCGCACGATCCCGGCCGAGCAGGCGTTCGGCGACTATCTCGAGTTGAAGGGAGTCGGCGGGCTGTTGCGCCGCGCCGCTTCGGCTGCATCGCTGCCGATGATCGCGGCAGCGACGCCGGGGCTTGAACACCTTCTCGTGCTCGGCAAGATCAAAGAGCTCGAACGCGACAGGGCTGCTGACCTGATCATCGTCGATGCGCCGCCAGCTGGCCATGCGGCGCCGTTCCTCCGGTCGGCCTCGGGGCTCTCGGACGTCGTCAAGTCCGGCCCCGTGCTTGATCAAGCTCACGAGGTCAGCGAAATGCTCTCCGACTCAGCCCGATGCTCGGCGCTGCTCGTCGGACTGCCAGAGGAAACGCCGATCACCGAGGTGATCGAACTCGCCCACGAACTCGGCGACGACTTGGGCATCGAACTGCTGCCGCTCGTCGTCAACGCCTGCTGGCCCGATCGTCCCGGTCTCGACAAGTCGCCGGGTATGGCGGCTCGCTCACACAAGCTCAAGCTCTCGGCATCAGCGAAAGCGTCGCTCGAATCCGCCGCTGCATTCGGTCGGAGTCGCCTGGCGCAGCAACGCGAGCAGATCGACCGCCTCGCCGCGGTACGTGACGAGCCGATCATCACGCTGCCACGACTCGCCACTCCACGCCTCGACGCCGCTGATCTCGAACACCTGGCTGATGCTCTCGCCGAGGCTGTCCCGATCGGAGCCGCGACATGACCTCGCTCGAGACCGCGGTGACCGAAGCGAAGCTGATGCTCACGTGTGGGCCCGGCGGTGTCGGCAAGACCACGACCGCAGCAGCCCTCGGCGTTGCCGCCGCTCGTGCTGGCCGACGCACCGTGGTCGTCACCGTCGACCCCGCCCGGCGCCTCGCAGACGCACTCGGACTCGGTGACGACGCCGAAGCCGACGAACCACACCAGGTGCCCGGCGTGACCAAGCGCGCCACCGACGGCGAACTTTGGGCGCTGATGCTCGACGCCGAGCAGACCTTCGACCGCCTCGTTCGCGACCAGTCGAGCAACAAAAAGCAAGCCGATGCGGTCCTGAACAATCCCGTCTACCAGGCAATATCCGGCTCCCTGTCCGGCGCGCAGGAGTACATGGCGATCGAACGCCTGCACCAACTGCACTCGAGTGGCGAGTGGGACCTGGTCATTGTCGACACCCCGCCCAGCCGTCATGCCATCGACCTGCTCGAAGCTCCGGACCGGCTCGTCGGCTTCCTCGGTCATCCCGTCTACCGCGCGCTGACAGCCGGCCAGCGGGCTTTCGCCAAGATCACCGACACCGCCGCCTCGATGTTCCTCTGGGCCGTGAAACGGCTCGCCGGGCCGCAGATTGTCGAAGACACCGTCGGATTCTTCCGCTCCCTCGCCAACATCGAAGGCGGACTCCGCAAGCGCGCCAAGGAAGTCTCCGCGCTGCTGCGCGACGAGAACACCGCATTCATCGTCGTGTCGAGCCCGCGGGCCGAGGCCGTCGGCGAAGCCGAGCATCTGCTCGACGCGCTGCACGAGAAGCAATTTCCCTTCGCTGGCCTCGTGGTCAACTTGATCCACCCCATGCCCGAGCCACTCACCGACGACGATGCACAACTGCTGGCCGAACTCGGCGACGGCCCGCTCGCCGACCACGTCGCCTGGCACACGGAGCTGACCAATCTGGCAGTGGCCGAGCGCTCCGAACTCGTCGATCTCGAAGCACTGGCCGGCGACGCACCCGTCATTGAGTTGCCCCTCCTCGACGTCGACATCCACGACGTTCCGGGTCTCATCGACCTCTCCACTCGCCTCGTCTGACGCTCCGGCCGTCAGGCGGGCCAATTCAGGCACGGCGCGCCGAACTACAGTCCGACAGATGTCCGAAGTCGCCTCCCTCGTCGACGCACTCTTTTCACGCACTGAGAGCGAGGGTCGGTCGCTCGCATTGCTGATTCAACAGCGTGGCGAGGTCATCGCCGAGCAGTACGGCGGTCAGCCGGCCAACGACTTCCAGGAGGGATCGAATCTCGACGCCGACTCGACGCTGATTTCCTGGAGCATGGCGAAGTCGATCACTCACGCCGCGGTCGGAATCCTGGCGGCTGACGGTTCCCTCGACGTCGATGCACCGGCGCCGGTGGCTGCATGGGCGGGTACGTCCAAGGCCGAGATCACCATGCTGCAACTGCTCGAGATGCGCTCGGGCCTCCACTTCATCGAGGACTACGTCGATGGGGAGATCTCCAACTGCATCGAAATGCTCTTCGGCGATTCCGGCCTGAGTCATGCTGAATACGCAGCGAGCCAACCGCTCGACCATCAACCCGGCACCGTGTGGAACTACTCGTCGGGAACGTCGAACATCGTCGCCCGCATCATCGGCGACATCGTGCACGGTTCGGCCGGTGGTGACCCCACCGAGCGCGAAGCTTCAATGCGAACCTTCCTCACCGACCGGCTCTTCGGGCCCGCCGGCATGGCGTCGGCCGAACCGAAGTTCGACGGCGCAGGCGACTTCGTCGGATCGTCATACGTGTATGCAACAGCTCGCGACTTCGCTCGATTCGGCGAGCTCTACCGCCACGACGGGGTCGCCGATCTCGGGACTGGCGAGCGAATCCTCCCCGTCGGCTGGACGGCACACGCAGCGCACCAGATCGCCACCGACGAAGAGAGTGGGTTCGGTTACGGCCGGCACTGGTGGTCATGGCCCGACTTCCCGGGCAGCTACTCATGCCATGGCTACGAAGGCCAGTTCATCGTGGTGGTACCCGATGCCGAAATCGTGCTCGTCCACCTCGGCAAGACCGACATCGCGGCGGCTCCGGCGCTGCGCTCGCGGCTACGCTGTATGTTGCGCGCTGTGTGACAGAGCCGGGGGCACCTGCGGAGCCGGCCAGGCGTTCGATGTGGGCGGGCGGCGACACATCGTGTGCGCGAAGTACGTCCCGCCGAGGACGATGATGACGTCGCCGATGCTGAACACGTTGGCAAGCGGCCAACCGGCGGGGATCGCGAAGATGTCGCCGAGGACGGCGAGCTTGGCGTCGGCGACGACGTTTGAGTTCTCGAAGTTCTCGAACACTGGAAGTCCCGCGCGCGCCCATGCCGCCGGGCTCGCAGGCATCACCCCACCGTTTGCGGCGATCGCAGCACCGTTCATGGCAGCCCCGGCGCCGATGGCGACTGCGCCGGGAATGTGACGGTTGAGCCAGAGGAAGACGAAGGCCGCAACGTAGGTGCCGAGATGGATGACCTGGTACCAGAAATCCGACAGCAGTGTTGATGGCATCTGGAAGATCAGCGTCTGGACGACGATCGTCACCCAGATCACCCACAGGAAGCGCAGATCGATCATCGCCATGCGTTTGAGTTGTCCGCCAACGAGCTTGACACTCAACATGCCGACAGCAGTCGCGACGACGATGATCATGCGGTGATCCGTTGCACGCTGGTGACGGTCCCGGCGATCTTGTCGATTGATGACGGTCGAGCGATGAAGAATCCCTGGGCAACGTCGCATCCGACGTTCCGCAGCAACTCCAAGACCTCCGCACTTTCGACGCCCTCGGCGACGACATCGAGCCCGAGCCGGTGTGCGAGCTCGACCAATGAGGTGACGATCCGAGCGTCGCGGCGTTGCTGCGCCGCGTGGGTGATGAACGAACGGTCGATCTTGATGCAGTCGACGGTCAACTCACGCAGCGTGGCGAACGAGGAGTATCCGGTTCCGAAGTCGTCGATGGCGATCCGGACTCCCGACCCGCGCAGATGGTCGATCGTTCCAGCAGTGCGTTCCGGATCGAGGGCGAGAGAACTCTCAGTGATCTCAAGCTCCAACCGAGTCGGAGCGACCCGATGTCGAGCGAGCAGGTCGAGCACCGAACCGGCGAAGTGGCGATCCTGGAGGTTGCGGGCTGACACGTTGACTGCGAGCCGGACCCGGTCCGGCAGCAGGTGCAGGTCTTGGAGCGCCTGAGCGAGCACGAAGTCGGTCAGTGGTCCGATGAGGTCGGTCTGCTCCGCGAGCGCGATGAACTCGCCTGGGGGAACCGCGCCATGTTGGGGGTGATCCCATCGCAGCAGCGCCTCGACGCATGTGATGTCGCCCGAGGCAACATCGATCTGGGGTTGATAGTGCAGGTGGAACTCATTGCGATCGAGCGCGGAGGTGAGATCGCCGAGCAGTGCGACGCGACCCTTCTGTTGGGAAGCGCCCAGCGTCTCGTAGCATTCGACGCCGGAGCGGAAGCGCTTCGCCCGGTACATCGCGACGTCGGCGGCGTGGAGCAGTTCGCTCGGTGAGTGGCCATGAGTGGGGTAGTGCGAGACGCCGATGCTCGAGCCGGCTGAGATTGGAAATCCGTCGACGTGCAGTGGTACGTCCAGTTCGGCGTGCAGGCGACGCGCAATCGCATCGACAGCATCGGCGTCAGGGCCTTCGACGAGCACGGCGAATTCGTCGCCACCGAGACGGGCCACGGTCGTTGAATCGGGGAGTGTGCCCAGGAGACGCTGGGCGAAGGCCTGCAACACGTGGTCGCCGGTTCGGTGGCCGAGCCGATCGTTGACTTCCTTGAATCGGTCGAGGTCGAGGACGAAGACTCCGCCTGTGCGTTGAACGGTCGTCTCGGCGTTGACGAAGCTGTCGAGCCGATTGCTGAACGCTCGGCGGTTGAGTAGTTGGGTCAAGGGGTCGTGATCGGCTTCATGACTCTGTTGAATCGCGTGGCGGGCGGTCTGGTACACGAAGAACGTCGCGACACCGATGAGCGGCAACATCAGGAGTGTGCTCTGTGTCGTGCTCACGAGGATCGGTGCGATCGCCAACATCGCGGCGTCCGCCGACATCGACAGCGCGAAGCTGTCGCGCATCATCGACATGAACGTCGTGTTTTCCAAGATGGCGAGCAGCTTGCAGAGCACGATGCCGTTCGTGCCGAACACGACTGCGCCGCTGACGATGATCGCGATGCCCCGCGAGGTCGGGAGGTCGCCGCCTGTGAAGACCGGGCCGTGAATGTCGAATGCGAAGAGCACCATGGCGCCCATTGCGAGCGACAACGAGATCTGAGAGGTGTTGAAGATCGTTTTGCGCAGGGGCTTTTTTCCCGCGATTTCTGAGGCGATCGTCGCGACGGCCATCACGACGATGGCGCCGAGCGGCTCGCCGATGAGCATCAAGGAGTACGCGAAGGTCCAGCTTGCAGTGACGACACCGCCGGCGCCGAAACGGATCCAGGTTTGCGACTGCGTCTCTGTGACGATCAGGAGCACGGAGAGCACGCCGAAGAGGGTCCAGTTGACGCTGCCGTGGCCGTCGGCGAGTTCAATGCGTGCGACGAGCGCGACAAGTGCGACAGCGAGGACCGCCGTCGTGCCGATATACCAGGCCATGACGCGATCGGCCTGGTGCGCGGCGCCGTGATCGTTCGGAGTGGTGTCGATGTCGGTCATCTGATGTGATGTGGTCGTTGGATGCATGATCG
>CAXMZV010000046.1:0-13816 GCA_964199985.1 Candidatus Ilumatobacter isfjordensis
GATGTGTACGCACGCTTCCAGCGGATGGCTGGACGCAACGTCATGTACACCATGGGCTTCGATGCGTTCGGGCTCCCGGCCGAGCAGTACGCCGTGCAGACCGGCACGCATCCGGCGACAACGACCGACGCCAACATCGCCACCTACCGTCGACAGATCAAGCGGTTGGGCCTCAGCCATGACAAGCGCCGGTCGGTGTCGACAACGGATCCCGAGTACTACCGCTGGACGCAGTGGATCTTCAGCCAGGTGTTCAACGCCTGGTACGACGAGGATGCCGAACGGGCCCGACCGATCGATGAGCTCATCGCCGAGTTCGAAGCCGGTGACCGGGCGACGCCAGACGGTCGCAGCTGGGCTGAACTCACTCAGGCCGAACGCAACCCGATCATCGACGACCATCGATTGGCCTATGTCTCCGAGGCACCGGTCAACTGGTGCCCGGGTCTGGGCACCGTCGTCGCGAACGAAGAGGTCACCGCCGACGGCCGTTCGGATCGCGGCAACTTCCCCGTGTTCAAGCGCAACATGCGGCAATGGATGATGCGCATCACCGCCTACGCGGACCGCCTGATCGACGACCTCGAGTTGCTCGACTGGACCGACGCCATCAAGGCAATGCAACGCAACTGGATCGGGCGCAGCCACGGCGCCAAGGTCGACTTCGAATCGTCGGCCGGCACGGTCACCGTCTTCACCACGCGACCCGACACGCTCTTCGGCGCGTCGTTCATGGTCCTCTCCCCCGAGCACCCGTACGTCGACGAGTTGGCCGGCCCCGACAAGGTCGACGAGATCGCTGCCTATCGCAAGCAGGCCGCCGCCAAGAAAGACTTCGAGCGGCAGGACGAGACGCGCGAGAAGACGGGCGTGTTCACGGGCGCGTACGCCACCAACCCCGTCAACGGCGAACAGATCCCGATCTGGATCGCCGACTACGTACTGATGGGCTACGGCACCGGCGCCATCATGGCCGTGCCGTGCGGCGACACCCGCGACTTCGAGTTCGCCCGCAAGTTCGATCTGGCAATCCCAGCGATCCAGACGCCGCCGCCGGCCTGGTTCGAAGAGCGCGGCCTCGACGTCACCCTCGACACGCGGCAGTGGCCCGAGGCGTTCGTCGGCGATGCGCCGTACATCAACAGCTCGAACGGCGAGCTGTCATTGGACGGACTCATCAACAAAGCCGAAGGCATCGCCGTGATGAGCACGTGGCTCGAACGGGCCAATGCCGGCGAGGCCACCATCAACTACAAGCTGCGCGACTGGCTGTTCAGCCGGCAGCGCTACTGGGGCGAACCGTTCCCGATCGTCTACGACGTCGACGGTAACCCCCACACCCTGCCGGACGAGATGCTGCCTGTGGTGCTGCCAGAGACTGATCAGTTCTCGCCACGCACCTTTGATCCCGAGGACGAGTTCTCCAACCCCGAGAGTCCCCTCGACCGGCTCCCGGAGTGGGCTGACGTCGAACTCGATCTCGGCGATGGGTTGCAGCCGTACCGGCGCGACACCAACGTGATGCCGCAGTGGGCGGGGTCGTGCTGGTATGAGATGCGCTACCTCGACCCGACCAACGAGGACCGTTTCGTCGACGCCGAGGTGGAGCGCTACTGGATGGGTCCGCAGACCGATCAGCGGCCCAACCATCCGGGCGGCGTCGACCTTTACGTCGGTGGTGTCGAGCACGCCGTGCTGCACCTCCTCTACGCGCGGTTCTGGCACAAGGTCTTGTTCGACCTCGGACATGTCTCCTCCAAGGAGCCGTACGCGCGGCTGTACAACCAGGGCTATGTCATGGCTGCTGCCTACAAGGACGAGCGCGAAATCTACATCGAGGCGACAGAGGTCGAGGGTTCAGAGGACGACGGCTTCACGTTCGACGGCAAGCCGGTCACCCGCGAGTGGGGCAAGATGGGCAAGTCGTTGAAGAACGCCGTTTCGCCCGAAGAGTTGTATGAGGAGTACGGCACCGACACGCTCCGCCTCTACGAGATGGCCATGGGCCCGCTCGACGCTTCGCGTCCGTGGGAGACCCGTGATGTGGTCGGCATGTACCGCTTCTTGCAGCGCCTCTGGCGCAACATCGTCGATGAGGACAGCGGCGAGTGCAACGTGGTCGACACTGCGCCTGACGACGAGACCAACAAGCTGCTGCACCGAACCATCGACGTGGTGCGCGTCGAGATGGACGCCCTGCGCTTCAACACCTCGATCGCCAAGCTGATCGAGCTGAACAACGCCGTCACCAAGCTCGACGCCACGCCCCGGGCGGTTGCCGAAGCCATGGTCCGCATGTTGGCGCCGCTCGTCCCGCACATCACCGAAGAGCTGTGGCGCAAGCTCGGCCACCACGACACCGTTGCGTACATCGAGTTCCCGACGCCTGACCCGGAGTTGCTCGTCGACGACACCATCGAGGTGCCCGTCCAGGTCAACGGCAAGGTGCGCGGCCGTATCACAATCGCAGCCGACGCCGATCAGGCCACGGCCGAGGCAGCGGCACTGGCCGACGAGAAGGTCATCGCGACCCTCGCTGGCAGGGCCCCGAAGAAGGTCATCGTGGTGAGTGGCCGCATGGTCAATGTCGTCGTCTGACGACGCCGAGGGCGACTTCGTCGCCTGGCGACTACGTCGCCTCCATTGATTTTCTTCGACCTACGGCCGAACTCGCTTCGCTCGGAGGGACAAACGCCTCACGGCCCGGTCGCGCTCCCGTCTTTCAGGCGTCGACGAGTTCGCGTTCTGGCTCGGGTTCGCCGCCGGCTGGCTCGGGTTCGTCGTGGCCGCCCTCCACGTTGAGGGTCGGCAGAATGCGGTCAAGCCACTTCGGGAGCCACCAGTTCTTCTCACCAAGCAGCTCCATCGTTGCGGGCACGAGCAACATACGCACGAGCGTGGCATCGAGGAAGATCGCCGTCGCCAACCCGAGCCCGAACATCTTGATCACGCGGGCGTCCTCGAGCACGAAGCTGCCGAACACGACGACCATGATCGCCGCGGCCGCGGTGATGACCCGCGCCGTCGCGGCGAGGCCGTCAGCAACGGAGGTCACCGGATCGCCCGTCTTGTCGTATTCCTCACGGACTCGGGACAACAGGAACACCTCGTAGTCCATCGAGAGACCGAACACGATCGCGAAGAGCATCATCGGGAGGAACGGTTCGATCGGGCCGCTGCCCGTCCCCAAGAGTTCAACGCCCCAACCCCACTGGAAGACGGCGATGACGATGCCGTAGGCGGCACCGATCGACAGCAGGTTCATGATGACGGCCTTGAGCGGGACGAGCACCGATCGGAAGACCATCATCAAGAGCAGGAACGACAGCGTCAGCACGGCGAGAAAGAACGCCGGGAGTCGCGAGCCGAGGTAGTCGGAGAAGTCGATGCTCGACGCCACAGCGCCGGTCACCTTCACGTCGAGACCCGAGCCGTCGACTGCACCAGGAATGACGGTGTCGCGCAGCTCGCGCACGAGGGTCGATGTCTCCTCGTCTTGCGGACCTGTTTCGGGAACGACGAAGATCTGGAACGCCTGCTGATTCTCGGACGGAATCGGACCGAGTGCGCGCTCGACGCCATCGGCGTCATTCAACGCAGCGACGAGATTCTGCGCAGCCCCGAGTTGGCTCGGGTCGTCCACTTCCGCCACGACGAGCAGCGGACCGTTGCTCCCGGCGCCGAATCCTTCAGCCAGCAACTCGTAGGCCTCGCGGGTGGTGGTGTCTTCCGCGAACGTACTCTCGTCGCCGAAACCAAGGCGCAGGCTGAGCACGGGGATGCTCATCAGGAGCAACAGCACGGTGACGCCGATGGCCATTGGCCACGAGTGGTGCTGGACGAAGCGGCTCCACCGATACGCCCAGGTCTCACGCAGCGGCTTCTCCGGACGAGGCGGCACGACCTCGCGCAGCCCCTTGATGAAGAACGACATCACCAGCGTGGCCAGCGCCATGACAGCGAACACCGCCGCCATCGGCTGGAAGCCGAGGCCAACGGCGAGCAGCGCCACGGCGATGAATCCGGCCATGATCAGGCCGCGCCACCGGGTGACCTCGACACGCTCGCCGGCGAAACCGATCAACGCAGGGAGCAGTGTGACCGATGCGACCATCGTGATCGCCACGGTGACAGCCGCGCCGGTCGCCAAGCCGTTGATGAAGGCGAGCTGCATCACGAACATGCCGAGTAGCGAGATGACGACCGTCAGTCCGGCAAACAGCACGGCGCGTCCTGCGGTGTCGATCGCCCGGACCGTCGCATCGTGCGGCGACATCCCCTCATGGGTGCCTTCTCGATACCGCGTGACGATGAAGAGCGCGTAGTCAATGCCGACGCCGAGGCCGATCATCGCTCCGAGCGTCGTGGCGAAGTCCGGGATCGACATCACGTTGGTGAGCAGCGTGATGGTGCCGACCCCGATGCCGACGCCGAACAGGGCGACGCCGATCGGCAGACCCATTGCGAGCACGGACCCGAACGCCAAGATGAGAATGACCACGGCAAATGCCAGACCGATGAGCTCGGATTCCGGCGGCTCGAATTCGGCGAGTGCAGCGCCGCCGATCTCGATGTTGACGCCATCGATGTCGATCTCTTCGACCAATTTCTCGATGTCGCGGCCGATCTCACTCGCTCGGATCTCGTCGGTGTTCTCGTCGAAGTCGATGCTGGCGTACGCAATCGATCCGTCCGACGACACGAGACCGCGCTGCTCACCGACTGATGAGTATGGGCTGATCAGGGTCACCTCGTCGATGACGGCGATCTCATCGAACAATGTCGACATCCCGGCTTCGACCTCGACGGCTCCGACACCTTGCTCGGACTCGAAGACGATCGAACCAGACAGGAAGCTGCCGCTGGCGCCGAAGTTCGCCTTCAGGATCTCGAAGCCGGCGACCGAGTCGGAGTCAGGACTCTCGAACGAGCTCTCCGACGAACTGCCGATGCTTCCGACTGCGGCGAACGTCCCGACGAGCAGGACGATCCAGGCCGCGAGTACCGGGCGACGGCGGCGGAACGCAAACGAGCCGAGGCGCTCCCAGATCGATGCGTTCGGACCCAGCGGAGTGATCCCATCACGTTCCGCGTTGCTGGACAGTTTGTTCATGAACCTGAGCATGCTCGGTACAATGAGGCATTGCAAGCTTCGATCGTCCATCGTGTCCAACGACACAACTCGATCGATTCACCATGACTTCTCCGGACCAGGACTCCCCAGCAGCGGCAATCGAGCCGGATGCCGCGAGCGACGTCGATCCGCGCGTCGAGCGCTCGCGGACTTCGGTCGTCAACGCCGCCGCTCAACTCCTGCTCGACCACGGCCCCGATGCGATCACCCACGCACGCGTGGCGGCGGCCGCTGGCGTGAGCCGCACCACGGTGTACAAGCACTTTCCTGAGCGCTCCGACCTGCTCTTCGTCACCGCGGAAGCGATCGGCAAGAACGTTCCGAACCCGGACGACATCACCGGCGACCTCCGGACTGATCTCCGGATGTTTCTCAATCATCTCGCAACAGATCTGCGTGATCCGGTGCAGACCCGAGTGATCGCGATGATGATGGAGCGCGGGCTCAACGACGACGCCGTCGCTCTGGTCCGCAACACCTTCATGCAGGAGTTCCGCGTGGTGTTCACCAACATCACTTCTGCAGGGGTGACATCGGGTGAGCTCAGCGTTGATGTTGACGTCGAACTCGGCCTGGCATCCCTCGCGGGGTCGCTGATCTACTCGCGACTCCTGGCCGATCGGACGATCGACGACGCGCTGGTCGACAGGGTCGTCGACAACTTCATTCGGACGAACGCACCGCGCTGACCCGCTTCTCGCCCAGCTCGATCGGGGCCTCAGTCGGCACTGCGGGATAGCGCCTGGACAGCTTCGCGAGCAACGGTGTCGAATCGTTCGATGAGGGCTGCCAGCCAAGCCGGGTCGTCGTCAGCAAAGCCGCTGCGGACCTGCGCCCGGATCGCCGCAGCGTCGTCCGCTGTCGGATCACCGTGGGCATGCAGCCACGCATCAGCGCGCAGCGACTGCAGCACGGTGAAAACGTCGACGGTGCCGAACTCGAGTGCGGTCGACGTGACTTCGACACCGGGGAGCAACCCGTCGACGGCTGCCAACCAGTCGCCGCTGAGCGACGCCGACACGCTCTCGCCGTCGTGCATCGATCGGACATCGCCCCACCAGTCCGTGCCGCGCTCGTAGCTGGGGTCACCCTTGACGTGATGGGAGATCAGCTCACCATGACTCCATGGGCCCAACCCGGTGTGGAGATCGATGAGGCCAAGTCGCGGTGCACCGCCAACGATTTCGGTAAGGTGCTCGTGCAGCCAACGGTTCGACCAGACCGGCCCCGATCCACCGTGAAAGATTCCCGTCGGATGGTCGTACTGACCACTGCTCACGATCTCCTGGAATCGTTCGAGGCCGACCTCACCTGCCACCTCCATCAGCGCGGCGGTGGTCGTCTGCTGGGTCTCGTCGTCCCAGACTGACGGCACGAGCAGATCGGCGACCCCGCCATATCCCGTGTTGTTCGGCACGTCGGCCCAGTCGACGAAGTTGCGGTTCAAGTCGACATTGTCTTCGTTGACACGTCGCACCCAAGAGAAGCCAACCGGGTTGAAGGCGTGGAGGAGAACGACCCGCAGACCGTCCGGGCGTCGGGCGGAGCGTTCGTCGAGCCACCAGCACTGCAGGGCCGATCCGGCGTACCCCTCGACGCCGTGCGTTCCCGACACGATCAGTAACACGTCAGTGGCATCAGCCGGGCCGAGCACGGCGATATCGATCGCCAGTTCCTCCCCCTCACGTCCGAGCGCTGGATGTGGGAACGACGTGGCCTCTGCACCGGCTGCAGCAGCAGCGTCGAGGAAGCGCCGGCGGGCAACGGCGTAGGACTGATCGAGGAGGCGAGTCATCTTCAGATGATTCCAGATCTTGCGCCTGACGACGAAGTGCGGCCGGGTGCTGGTGCTGGTGCAGACTGTGCCCGTGGACGATCTTCGGTATGCACGGCATGGTGACGCGCACGTGGCCTTCCGTGACGTGGTGGGAGATGTGTCGAGCGACAGCGTTGTGCTGTGGTGTCCTGGCCAGTTCGTTCCGATGGAGATGATGTGGGCCGATCACGGTTATGCCCGCTTCGTCGATGGGCTCGTTGGCCTTGGGCGCCTGGTGGTGTTCGATCGTCGCGGGATCGGAGTCTCCGATGCGGTGACCGACTGGTCGACGTCGATCTACGACCAGTGGGTCGATGATGCGGTGTCGGTGCTGGATGCCGCTGGCATTTCCAAGGTCCACGTTGTTGGTTGGGAACAGGGCGCAACCCTCGCGTGGCTGTTGGCGCTTCGGCATCCAGACCGAGTCTCGGGCGTCGCTGTGTTGCACGGTGTCGATCGGATTGACCGGATGACCGCCGCCGGATGGCCTTCTGGGAAGGAGCTCGCGGCGGCAATGCGGCGCTGGGTCGAAACCGGCGACGAACTGCCTGCCGGCGACGACCGCTCGTATGCGCCGAGCCGTGCCGGAGATCCATCACTGGAGCAATGGCTTGGTCAAGCCGGGCGGCTCGGTGCAAGCCCGAGCATGGCGGCGCGGCTCTATGAGGCCGTCCTTGTCGATGACTTTGATCTGGATCTGACCGAGCTGTCATGTCCCGCGGCGTTGCTCTGGCGGCGCGACAATCACGTCTGGCCAAAAGAGATGGGGCGGGCTCTTGCCGCGGACTATCCCGACATCGACTATGTCGAACTCCCCGGTGAGGACTTCGCGCCGTACAGCGGTGACATCGACGCGCTGCTTCATGAGATCGAGCGGTTCATCACCGGAGAGGCCACCACCTCCGGATCCAGCGATCGACAACTGGCAGCGGTGTTGTTCACCGACATCGTCGGGTCAACCGAGTCAGTCAGCTCGGTCGGTGACGGTGCCTGGCGGGGCACGCTCGACGCTCACGACCGGACGGTCAATCGAGTCGTTGCTCGCCACGGCGGAACGGTCGTGAAACAGACGGGGGATGGTGCCCTCATCGTCTTTGACCTTGCCTCACGCGCGATGCGAGCCGCCGCGGCGCTTCGGGACGAGCTCGGCTCGCTCGGCATCGAGCTGCGCCAAGGGGTCCATGCTGGCGAGATCGTGGTCCGAGGCGACGACGTGTCAGGAGTCGCCGTCCACGTCGCAGCGCGCGTGATGAGCCTGGCCGGACCGGGTGAGATCCTCACCTCGGCAGTCGTCCCGATGCTCATCGAAGGCGACAACGTAGCCTTCGACGAGCGACCGACAGCTCACCTGCGCGGCTTGCCAGGCGACCGGCGCATCTACGCGCTCAGCGACCAGCCCGACCAATAACGCGACGTGTTGCTGAGTACTCCCCGACTGCTCGCCGACGACCCTCTCGAACGATCAGAGGTCAGAGATCGGAAATCGTGAAGAACGGGTCGCCATAGTGCTGGTATGCGGCCCAGAGCGCATCGGTTCGTTCGTTCAGCTTGTTCCGGGTCTCAAGTAGCGCTGAACCAATCGAGGCATCGTCGAGGAACCGGCGGTAGAACTCCTTGGCGAACATGACGGCGCCCTGATCGTTCACGTTCCAGGCGGTACCGATGTAGTTGACCACACCACGCCGGAGGAACTCGTCGGCCAGACTCGGGAGGAGGCCAGCTTCGTACCGGCCCTCGACTCGGGTCGTGGCATTCGTGCGTGCGACCTGCGAGGTCAGGCAGGCGTTCGCGACGACCATGGGCGGGACTCGATCGATGCGGGAGATCTCGCCGGCAGTGAGCATGCCGCCAGAGAACAGCCATCCGCTCTTCGACGGATTACCGGCGTCGTAGTCTCCATGGCCCGAGTAGTGGATGAGGTCGATGTCTTCGTTGATCAGGATGCCGAGGACGTCGATGCGCGTGGCCGGCTGGTAGCCGAGCTCGGTGGGCTTCCCATCGGCGTCGGGAGCACCAATGAGGGTGAAGACCTCCTCGAAGCGGGGATCGTCACCGAGAATCCTGGAGATGACCTTGGCTTCGTGGCGTGCACCAGAGAGGTTCTCTCCTTTGGCGGGATCGCCGGGATCTCCAATGATCAACGCCCGAAGCTTTCGGCCGCCTGGGCCTCGACGCCACGCCGGAGGAGGGCTGTAGGTGGTTCTGAGCTGGCGGGCCACCGGCCGCACCAGGCCAATGGAGGCTGCGGTGGTGTCACCCGCGAGACGCTCCTTGGACGATTCGGTCGCGAGCATCTCCCAGTGCACGGGGGCCGTGGTCCGATCGACCTCGACGATCAGCGGATTCTTCTGAGATCGAATGAAGTCCCGGAAGTCCCGGGGGACTGCGAGGCCGTGCAGCAAGGTGGCGAGTTCTGGGATCGATTCCTTGTCCGGGTCCGTCATCTGGCGGGCGGCATCGCTCAGCAGCATTGGGTCAAGCCGGAGAATTCGTTCGGGCACTGTCGACCCGCCATCGGCGATCGCGGACGCTCGGATGTTCGCGTCGCTCGTGTAATACGCGATTCGATCGGACGCGTGCCGGTCGGTCTGGTCGGCGTCTTTGGTAGCTGATCGGCCGGTCAGCTGCGAGATCATCTCAGCAAGGCTCTTCTTCTCGACGCCGCCCGGACCACCGTCGTCGCCGACATCGCTGCGTATTTGCTCGAGGCGCTCCAACACTCGCTTCCTGCCGGTCAGGTTCCTCGGGATCACGGCTCGAACCGCTTCGTAGCTGCCATCGTCGCCGGCCTTGGCCATGCCTCGAAGCAGGGCGTCGAGGCACATGGTGTCGTCGATTCCTCCGCCGACGCCGGCGTATGATCCGGGTCCCTGCAGGTCGACAACCACCGGCCAGTCGAGCTCCGCGGCCGCGAGCATGTCGTACACCTCGTCGGCCCTGGCCTTGTTGAACTCGACGATCCGCAGGAGCGGGATCGTGTGCCGAGTGGAACGCAGCGAGTCGGCGAATCCGACGAGCAGACCGCGCACAGCATCGAGGGTGTTCAGATTCCCGGTGCCGGCCCCGATCAACACCGTGCTGATCTCGCGCTCGCCGGGCAGTGACATCACCGACCACGCGAGATTGCGATGGAGCGACCGCAGGCTCCCGGCGCCGAACGACCCCTGGAATCCCATGCCGCACACGGCGACCAATCGTCCGTCGTCCTCGGCGAGAGGGAAGAACGCCACGTCTCCGAGATCGCCACGAAGCAAGTTGCGCCTCGTCATCTTCGTGAGGACACCATCGTCAGCTCCCGAAACCGCCCGGTCGATTGCCAACTCGGCTGCCTGTGGGAGCACGCCCCGATAGTGGCCGACGGCGAGCACGTCGCCCACCGATGCGGCGATGTCGCCCCACACCACTTCGATCTTCAATGTGGGGCGCGTCGGAATCGCGGCAGCAGGAGTCGCCGCTGGGGCGCCACTCCTCACGGACGGGACATCGCGAAGCTTCGCCTCGTACTGCGGGATGGCGTCGGGCTCGGCTCGGGCCGTGGTACCCCGGCTCGCCTCCAGGCCGAGCCACCGGCGGACAGCCACGTCCAACTCACGTTGGGTGAAATAGACGAGGTGGTAGACGTGGCCGTTGCGACCGAACTCCAGGGTTCCTTGCACGAGCCCGCTCGACGGATGGTCGATCGCGACCATCGAACTCGTGTTGACCACGAGATCGTTGTCCTCGCCCATCACATGGTCGACGACCTTGTCGGCGGCGGCGAGCATCAACCGTTTGGGCAGTTCGTCCAGGATGCCGCCCGCCCGTCTGCCAGGCTCGAAGTCGGAGGTCACTGCGTGGTACCGGACCTCGTCTGCCCCCGGCTGGTCGGGTTGGGTCTGGTTGATCCTTCGAACGAAGTCGCCGTTGGGATCCATGGCGGCGAGACCCGGGATGCCATTGCGATCGATGGCTTCGGTGGCGAGGTACTTGGCGAAGTCCGCCAACCCGCCGAGCGCTTCACCCACCAGCGTCGGCACGGCTGGTCCGCCGGGCAGAAGTGCCATCACCCGGGCCGCACCGACGGCGAGGTTGGTGTACAGATCGATCAGGGCGTGCCAGTTCTCTGGCTCAGCCAGAGCGGTTCCAGCGTTGGTGCCTCCCACGAAGATGCCGGTCTCGAATCGAGCCGGTGCATCGTTGCTGGCCAACGGCGAGTGGGGCAGGAGGTTCTCGACCAGGCTGCGAAGCACGAGGGCACCGCGACTGTAAGCGATGCCGTCGATCGCGAGCCCGTGGTTCCACGGGTGAGCCTCGAGACGACGTAGGAGATCCAGGGCGTTGCCATCGGGATCGTCACTCAGGGTGTAGTGATCGAATCCCACAATGGCGTCGTACTTGTCGTGAAGGTCGCGCAGCAGTTGTTTACCCCACGACGACGCGCCCAGGCCTCTGAAACTGCCCAGGGTGGAACTGAAGGTGCCGTGCACCAAGAGAAGGATGCGTGGCTGACGATCCTCAGGGAGCGTTATCTGGGTGAAGTCGCTGACGCGGCTCCACTGATCCGGGTCATCTCCTTCCACCAGGACCAGCCCGGGCTCAACGCCCCGCTCGAGCACTCGCATCGCGACGCCCACTGCCGCCCCGGCTGCGATCTTCAGCACCTTGGCCTTGGCCCAGCCGACGACGGCCTCACCGACATCGAAGAGCCCACGACTGCTGCTGTCGCCCCCCTCCACCAGTGGGATCTCGAACACGAGGGTCGACGGTTCGTCGAGCATCGCGCGTCGCGTCTTACGGCGCGCTCCGGCCATTCCGGACGGGAACACCCAGCTGTAGACGCCATCCTTGTTGACGAGCACTGCGGCCGATTCGCCCGGCCCAGTCTCGACCTCTACCCGGGCCGAGCGCTCTGTTTGCTCGGCCGACCGCGTCGGCCCGACCCCACCGGAGCGCGCAAGGGTGAACTCATGAACTCGATGCAGCTGGGCAGTCTCCAGAAGCTCGTCGATGGCCGCGTCGATCTCTTGCGGGTCCGGCATTCTGGGGCCGGCCGAGCCGCGCGAGCGCGAGACTTGAGGCGGACCGGCATCCGTCGGCCGATAGTTGTCTGGGTAACTCACCCGGACGTCGCCAAGACCAAAATCCTTCATCGGGGACTCTCTTCCTCGCTCGTTGCCGCTGACTGACCCAACCCGCGACTCCCGCCCAAAGTACTCCACGACCGAACAATCGTCTGCCGGCACTGCTGGCCCTACGACCGGGACTCACCCATCCCATCGCCGGTCGGAGTCAGAGCCACCCCTCGCGGCGCCAGCGGTGACGACGAGCCGCCGTGGCCGAGCAACCCACCTGCCCGTGTCGTCGATGAAGCCGCGCACAGCTTCGAGATCAGCCGACCACCGATTGAGAACGCCTCGTCCCAAGCCTGTCGCGGCCTGAGACCAATGCAGGAAACTCGTCGAGTCGTTGGCGAACTTCTCGACGATCTCCAGCAGTTCGAATGACTGAAAATGGCTGGTCGTGCGGCAGCGGCGGCGTCAACACGAGCCACGGCTTGCGGCCGGCAGTTGGTGGGCCAACGAGGAGAACCTCGTCTTCACCTCCCCGTACGGCAAGTCTTGCGATTCGACGGCGATCCGCAAAGAGTTCCGAGAGGTCGTTGCCGCGTCCGCTGTCGAAGGCAAATGGACTCCGAATCTGCTGCGGCACTCAGCAGCGAGCTTGATGGCTGACGCCGGCATGCCGATCGAACTCGTCGCCGACCAACTCGGACGCCGCGACCTCCGCATGCTGTAGCACCACTATCGACACCGCATCCATCCGACGATCACCGGCGGGGCCGTTGTCGAAGGCCTTCTGACCAGGGAGGTCGGCTGACTGTCAGCGGGTTTCGCCTCGATCGCTCACCCGAGTTCTGATTCGGCCTCCGCGACGTGCTGTTCAGCCGCGCCCGCTCGACAAGGTGCTGCGGCGCTCCACCGAGATCGGTGATGATGCTCGCATCGAAGAGTGCATGCCGCTCAGCCGGGCTCATCTTCTCGAGTTCAGCAGCAGTCACGACGTCTCCGGGCATGACTTCATCGTAGATCTCGGCGCTGACAGGCCTACGGGCCCGCGGCCTTGCAACCGCAGCACCGGCCGACCGGTCCGAAGTTGACCATTCACAGATCGAGTATGAACAAGTATGATCATCGTACGACTGTTGAACGATTGACCGCGTCACTCGAGAGCGACCTCGCCATCGCCGTGCGCTAGGCGGCAGTCGCTGACGAGCTGAATGTCTCGGCTTGGCTGGCCCACGCGGCCCGCCGCCAGCTCGCCAGTCGCGGCCTACATGATGTCGTCACCGAGTGGGAAGCCGAGCACGGCACCTTCAGCGACGACGAACTCGCGGCCGCACGTCGAGCCCTCGCGGGGTGACCACTCTCGTTCTCGACGCCGGCGCACTCATCGCTCTAGACCGAAATGATCGGACGGTTTGGGCCATGCTCCGGGTGGCAGCCGTCGACGCAACCGAGGTCTCGGTTCCCGCAGGTGCGATCGCACAGGCTTGGCGTGACGATGCCCGACAAGCGCTCCTCGCACGGGCCTTGAAACACTGCGACGAGGTGCCGCTCGACGGTGCACTCGCCCGAGCGTCCGGCGTTCTCTGCGGTCATGCCGACACAGCCGACGTCAGCGCTCTGCCTCGCCACCACCATCTTGATCACGGCCAAGCTCATTGCCTCGCGAGACCGCTACCTCTCCAACTGACTGCCTATCCGCTCAAGTTCTAAGACAAGCCTTGACCTGGCCGCTGACCGACGGCGGCGCATATCCGCACTCCAATCCAGCCCCCTTACCTTGGTTGGTAGGCCATCGGGGATACTGGTGGCTGACCGCTCGAC
>CAXMZV010000047.1:0-13786 GCA_964199985.1 Candidatus Ilumatobacter isfjordensis
GGTCTGCTCGGCGCTCGGCTCGCTCGCCGGGCCGCTCCATGGTGGCGCTCCGAGCCGTGCGCTCGACGCGCTCGACGCCATCGGCGAACCTTCCAATGCGGCGGCTAGGGTCCGTGGCGAGATGGAAGCGGGTCGCAAGATCATGGGCTTCGGCCATGCCGTGTACCGAGCGCCCGACCCTCGGTCGGGTCTGCTGCGCGAGGTGGCAGAACGGCTCGGTGGCGAGCTGGTCGAGCGGGCCACCGCCATCGAGGCAGAAATTCTCGTCACGCTGGCCGAGTTGAAGCCGGGACGTCCGCTTCCGAGCAACGTCGAGTTCTACGCCGGCGTGGTGATGCAGAGTGCCGGGTTGCCGCCGCAGATGTTCACGCCCACCTTCGCCGTGAGTCGCACCGTGGGTTGGTGTGCCCACATCGTTGAGCAGGCGGCCGCAGACAAGCTCATCCGGCCCAGTTCGCGCTACGTCGGACCCGCTCCAATCCGCTGACCAACCCCAACCCATCACCGAACCCATCACCGAAAAATGTAGGAACAGCGTCGCACGGCGAACATTTTCCTACACAGAACGGGCGCTCCTTGGATCGCTGCGATTCTGTGAAGGATGAGCGTCGCTGAGCGGGGCTGAGTCGTCATTTTTCGGACGGGGTGTGGGGCCGGGTGGGGGGTGGGGTGTCGGCGGTCGTCAACCCAGGCAGAAACGGGCAGGCGGCGCCGGATAGCCTCACCGGCGTGTCAGACGAATCCCCCCGTATCTCGGCGGACGACGTGAGCAAAGTCGCGACGTTGGCCCGCCTCATCCTCACCGACGAAGAGCTCGCCAAGGCGACCGCCGAACTCGGCGCCATGCTCGATCACTTCGCTGACATCGATGCGCTCGACCTCGACGACGTCGAACCGATGATGCAACCCACACCCCTCGCCAACGTCATGCGCGAGGACATCGAAGGCGTCACGCTCGATCACGACGAGGTGCTCGGCCAGGCCCCCCTCGCCGAAGATGGCCGATTCCGAGTGCCGCCGATCATCGGGATCGAAGAGTGAGCGATACGACCATGAACAACGACGCCATGAACAACGACCGCATTTCAGCCATCGATCTTGCGTGGAACGTCCGCAACAACGTCACCAAGGCCACTGACGTGGTCGAAGAACATCTCGCCCGTATCGCTGACCGCGACGACGAGATTCAGGCCTTCAACCTGGTGCTCGCCGACGACGCGCGTGCCCGCGCCGCTGAGATCGACGAGATGACGTCGCTCGGTCGCGACCCCGGCCCGCTCGCTGGCGTGCCCGTGGCGCTCAAGGACAACATGTGTACACGGGGGATTCCCACCACATGTTCGTCGAAGATCCTCGCCGACTGGCGTCCGCCGTACGACGCCACGGTCGTCACCCGGTTGCGCGACGCTGGCGCGATCTTCGTCGGCAAGACCAACCTCGACGAATTCGCCATGGGCTCGAGCACGGAGAACTCCGCGTTCGGCCCGACGAAGAATCCGCTCGACACGAGTCGCGTGCCGGGTGGTTCGTCAGGTGGTTCGGCCGCAGCGGTGGCTGCCGACTTCGCACC
Source organism: Candidatus Ilumatobacter isfjordensis (assembly GCA_964199985.1). Classification (GTDB taxonomy): domain Bacteria; phylum Actinomycetota; class Acidimicrobiia; order Acidimicrobiales; family Ilumatobacteraceae; genus Ilumatobacter_A; species Ilumatobacter_A isfjordensis. Next base: position 1,571 of record CAXMZV010000047.1, read on the forward strand.
GATCAGCTTCGGCTCGGACACGGGTGGCTCGATTCGCCAGCCCGCAGCGCTGTGTGGAGTCGTGGGCGTGAAGCCCACCTACGGAGCCGTGAGCCGGCTCGGACTCATTGCATTCGGATCGAGCCTCGACCAGATCGGCCCGTTCGCGCACACCGTCGCCGACGCCGCCGTCGCCCTCGAGGTGATCTCGGGCCACGACCCCGGCGACTCGACGAGCATCCAGCAGGGTCCACTCGACCTCAGCCGCACGCTCGAACTCGGCGTGGCCGGCCTTCGCGTTGGTCGGATCACCGATCTGCCTGCAGGCGCGAGCCCCGACGTTGAACAGCGCCTCGAGGAGGCATTCGACGCGCTTCGAGCGTCCGGTGCCGAGATCGTCGACGTCGAGGTCCCGGCGTTCAGTTACGGACTCACCGCCTACTACCTCATCGCTCCAGCCGAGGCGTCGAGCAACCTCGCTCGCTTCGACGGCGTGCGCTTCGGCATGCGTACCGCTGCCCCCGACACCAACCAGATGTACATGGCGACACGCACCGACGGGTTCGGCGATGAGGTCAAGCGACGCATCATGCTCGGCACGTACGCCCTGTCGGCTGGCTACTACGACGCGTATTACGGGCGAGCCCAAAAGGTGCGCCGCCTGATCGCCAACGACTTTGCGGCTGCTTACAAGACGGCCGACGTGCTCCTCACTCCGGCCTCGCCGACCGTTGCGTTCGAAATGGGCGACAAGGCCTCTGACCCGCTGGCGATGTACCTCTGCGACACCTACACGATCCCGTCGAACCTCACCGGACACCCCGGCATGAGCGTGCCGTTCGGCACGGGCGACCACGGCCTTCCCGTCGGAGTGCAAGTGCTGGCGCCAGCGCTCAAGGATGACGTCATGTTCCAGGTCGGCGCCGCACTCGAACGCAGCACCCCGCCACGATCAGCCGGCTCCGACGAAGGGAGCGCAGCGTGAGCATTACCTACGTCAACGACGACGCCTACTACCCGTCCAACGACGATCACGACCGGTGGACGAAGGACGGCTGGGAGATGGTCGTCGGCCTTGAAGTCCACGTCGAACTGGCCACACGCACGAAGCTGTTCTCCGCCTCGCCGAACCGCTTCGGTGATGAACCGAACACCAACATCGACCCCGTGACACTCGGCCTGCCCGGTGCGCTTCCGGTGCTCAACCGCCAGGCCGTGGAACTCGCGATTCGCCTAGGCCTCGCGCTCAACTGCACTGTTCAGAAGTCGACGTTCGCTCGGAAGAACTACTTCTATCCCGACATGCCGAAGGCGTACCAGATCAGCCAATACGACGAGCCGATCAACATCGACGGTTGGCTCGACTTGCCGGACGGATTCCGCGTCGGCATCGAGCGTGGCCACCTCGAAGAGGACACCGGCAAGTCCACGCACGTCGGTGGCGCCGGTGGCCGCATTCACGGTTCCGACTACTCACTCATCGACTTCAACCGCGCTGGGGTGCCCCTGGTCGAGATCGTCAGCCGGCCAGACATTCGCCACCCCGAGCAGGCCAAGGCCTACATCACCGAGTTGCGTGGGATCCTCGTCGCGGTCGGCGCGTCGGACGCGAAGATGGAAGAAGGCTCGATGCGCGTCGATGCGAACGTCAGCGTCCGCAAGCCCGGCGAGGACTTCAACACGCGCTGTGAGATCAAGAACGTCAACTCCGTTCGTTCGCTCGGTCGTGCGATCGAATACGAGGCGAACCGTCAGATCGCGTTACACGAGGCCGGTGAGCCCGTCGTGCAGCAGACCCGTCACTGGGACGAGAACGATGGACGTACGCACACATTGCGGTCGAAGGAAGACGCCGACGACTACCGGTACTTCCTCGAACCCGACCTCGTCGTCGTCGACCCGGGGGTCGAGTGGATCGAGCGAGTGCGTGCTGCACTGCCGGTGCTGCCCGCCGAACGGCGAGCGATCCTCGCCGACGCCACGGGCCAGGCCGCCAACAGTGAAGCAGTCATGGTCGTGGCCGAGCGCGGCCAGGACGAGTACGTGATGGAAGCTGCCAAGCTCGGAGGTGATGCCGGTGTTGTCCTGAAGCACGTGAAGGAAGCACCAGAGCTCGCCGAGCAGGTGCCGGCCGGGAGCCTTGCAACGCTGTCGACGATGGAGTCGTCCGGTGCGGTCACGGCCAGTCAGGCCAAGACCATCGTTGCGGCGATGATCGAGTCAGGCAATGTCGACCCCGAGGCCATTGCGGCCGACCTCGGCTTTGAGGCGATGGAAAGCTCCGACCTCGAAGCCATGGTCGATCAAGCAATCGCCAACCAGCCCGAGGCGTGGGAGAAGTTTTGTGCGGGCGAAGGAAAGGCAATGGGCGCGTTGGTCGGCGCTGTCATGAAGGCCAGCAAGGGTCAGGCCGACGGCAAGGCCGTCACTGCACTCCTCAACGCCAAGAAGCCTTGACGACGGCCAGCTTCGCCGATCCCTGCGTCAGCTCTCACCGCTCGTTGCCTGAGGGTTGATGGAAATCTTCAGGCGTCGGCGGCGAGGTCGAAGTAGTTGGCGAGCCTGAAGTGATGGCGGGCAGCGACGAGGTTGCCGGGCACGGCTTCGGTGCGGCGGTTGTATTCGGCGACTTTGATGTTGTGGAACCGGCGTGCCGCGCCGATGCGGTCCTCGGTGACGGCGAGTTCCTGTTGCAGTTGTAGGAAGTTTTGCTGGCTGTCGAGTGCCGGATACTGCTCGCGGAGTGCCATCACGGCCCGAGCGGCGGCGGTGAGATCTGACTCCGGGGTGGACCGTTCTGCCGCACTGCCGGCTGCCTCCCGCGCTCGACGGTCCGTCTTGACCAATCGTTCCAGCAGCACGCGCTCGTGCGCGGCTGTTGCCTGTACTGCGCTCACGAGATCGGGGATCAAGGTGTGACGCCGATCGAGCTCGACGTCCACGGCGGCCCACGCATCGGCGACCTGCTGGCGCGCCGATACGAGTGAGTTGTACGAGACCAGGTAGCCGAGCAGGCCAATACCGATCGCGACCGTCAGAAGGACCAGCACTGCGGTCATTGCACTGACCCGGACGGGTACAGGCTGGTCAGCACAATGGGCATGTGCTCACGGACGCTCTGCCCCCAGTCGAGGAAGCCGAACATTCGGTCCATCTCGATCCGGTCTGACACACACAGAAGCCACGAACCCCAGAGCTCGAACTTGATCGAGCCCCGTCCGCTTTGGCTCGACAACAACCACGCCAGCATCTGATGGTCGAGTAGCGCAATCGCGAAGCGCTCGTCATCGCCGGTCACCCGGTACTGGTCGTTGAATTCAGCTGACTCGACCTCGATGTCGCGCACGCCGACCATGCGGCCGACACCCGACCAGAACCCCTCCGGCCCAATCTTCGTGTGCGGCGCAGCGAACGGCAGGGCGATGAGCGCCAGGGTGCGGTAGTGCGTCGTCCTGTTCTTGCCCGAGCCGGTCGTGAACTGATATTCGAAGACGCTGTCTTGCTCGCCAGCTCGCCAGAACTGGAACGAGACCTTCTTGGAGTTCCCCATTCCGAACAGGTCGAACTGCTGTGGAGGCGGGCCCTTGGCCGAGGTGTCGACGCTGAACCCGTGACGGGCGGCGAGTTGCTCGGCGTACGCGATGCGCTTTTTCTTGCGGCGCTCAGCCCACAGCGCAAGCGGCACGGCAATCAGCGCCACGAGTGCACTCATGACCAGGACGAACATCCTCTGCTCCTCAGTCCGTGGTCGCGCGCAGCAACTCCGTGACCAGATCGATGGTGATGGCCATCGTCTCGACGAACGCGTCGTCGTCGCCGACTTCGCGCGCGACGAAGACGGCTGTGCCGTGATCAGCTGAATCGTTCGATTCAGCTTCGGGTCCGTCGAAGACGACGGTCAGCGGGCCGTAGCGTTTGTCGGCCTCGACGGCCCAGTCGCATAGCTCGTCAGTGAGGACCGTCCTGACCAGATCCATTGCGTCGTCATCGGCATCGAGATCGAACACCTCATCGAAACGAGTGTGGCCGACCAGGCGGGAACCAGTGTTGTCGCTCGATGCATCGGCGAGTGCGTCGAGCTCGAGATGGTTGTCGCCTCGCTTGGACTGAGCAGCGATCCACGGAACAGCGGTCGATCGCCATGGCATCGATCCAACAGCGAGCGTGATCCCGTCGGATCTGGTGCCGCGTTCGAGTGCGCCTCGATCCTCGCCTTCGCCAGGCTCAGTGCACAGTACGTCGTATCCGAAGACGAAGCTGTCGAAGGCGACGTCGACGACGGACCGCTCCATCCAGGTGCGCGTGGTGAGAACGAGGTCGGACTTGCCAGCGATGTCAGCCAACGGTGTCGGACCCTCCGAACGTCGTCGTCGAGAGAGAGGCACTGCTTGAGAACGTAGTCGCTGGGCGTCGAGACCTCGGGCGTTTGTCCAGAGTCTGATGCACCCTGAACCGACGGTGCCGCGGCGCCCGCGCCGAGACACCGGTGCTCGGAGCACCAGGACCGGCGTCGATACCGCCCACTATCCTCGGCACCATGTCAGCTGACGACCAGAACACCTCCGTGGACATCAAGCCCCGCTCGCGCGACGTCACCGACGGCATGCAGAAGGCGCCGTCGCGTTCGATGCTCCGGGCGATCGGAATGGGCGATGACGATTGGGAGAAGCCACAGGTCGCTATTGCGTCGTCGTGGAACGAGGTCACACCTTGCAACATGACGCTGCGCAAGCTTGCTGAACATGCCAAGGTCGGCGTCAATGCCGCAGGTGGCTTCGGCATGGAGTTCGGCACGATCACCGTGTCCGACGGCATCTCGATGGGCCACGAAGGCATGCGTGCGTCGCTGGTGTCGCGTGAGGTCATCACCGACTCGGTCGAGACTGTCATGCACGCCGAGCGCCTCGATGGGTTCGTCGGCCTCGCCGGCTGCGACAAGTCGATCCCCGGCATGCTGATGGCCGCGGCCCGCCTCGACCTTGCATCGGTGTTCGTCTACAACGGTTCGATCATGCCGGGTGAGCACAACGGCAAGGCGCTCGACATCACCTCGGTCTTCGAAGCAGTGGGCGCGCGCGCCGCTGGCACGATCGACGACCAGGAGCTCCACGACATCGAGGTGAAGGCGTGTCCCGGCGAGGGCGCCTGCGGCGGCATGTTCACCGCCAACACGATGAGCTCGATCGCTGAGGCACTCGGTATGAGCCTGCCGGGTTCGGCTTCGCCGCCGGCGATCGACAGTCGTCGCGAAGTCGACGCACGCTTAGCCGGTGAGGCTGTGGTCGGTCTGCTCCGCCTCGGCATCACGTCGCGCCAGATCATGACAAAGCCCGCATTCGAGAATGCAATCGCCCTCACCTCGGCGCTCGGCGGTTCGACCAACGCCGTGCTGCACCTGCTGGCCATCGCCAACGAGGCGGGTGTCGCGCTCGAACTCGACGACTTCAACCGGATCGCCGACAAGGTCCCGCACATCGCGGACATGACGCCCGGAGGCAAGTTTCACATGAGCGATCTCGACAAGGTTGGCGGCGTTCCCGGCGTTCTCAAGCATCTGCTCGACAACGGCATGCTGAACGGCGATTGCATGACGGTCACCGGCAAGACGATGGCCGAGAACCTCAACGCGATGGATATCGCCGAGCCGGACGGCGTGGTCGTTCACCCGGTCAACGCACCGATCCACAGCGAGGGTGGCATCAACATCCTCACCGGCTCGCTCGCACCGAAGGGTGCGGTTGTCAAGGTCGCCGGCCTCAGTGCTGAGCAGATGCACTTCGAGGGCCCGGCACGCGTCTACGACGATGAGTCGTTTGCGATGGAAGCGATCCTCGCCGGTGAGATCAATGCCGGTGACGTGATCGTCATTCGCTACGAAGGCCCGAAGGGCGGGCCCGGTATGCGCGAGATGCTCGCGATCACGGGTGCGCTCAAGGGTGCTGGCCGCGGCGGCGATGTTGCGCTGATCACCGACGGTCGGTTCTCGGGTGGCACCTGGGGTTTCTGCATCGGCCACGTTGCCCCTGAGGCTGCAGACGGTGGGCCGATCGCCTTCATCGAAGAGGGCGACATGATCCTCGTCGACGTGCCGAGCAAGACCCTCGACCTCCAAGTCTCCGACGATGTGCTCGCTGTCCGCAAGGAAGGCTGGCAGCCCAACGCTCCGCGTTACACCACCGGGGTCCTCGGCAAGTACGCCCGCCTCGTGCAGGGTGCCGAGACCGGAGCAATCACCAATCCACTCTGATCGGCCCGTCGATCAGACAGTGACGCAGCCATCGGTGGCGTTGCCGGTCGCCACCGGGATCTCCTCGGCGAAGTTGTCGTCGAACGTGGTGACGCCCACCATCGCGTCGGCTGAGAATCTGGTCGCATATGCCAGCAACGCATCACAGATGGCGATCGCGTCGGCCTTGACGTCAAGGCCGCCTGCTTCGAGGTCGGAGCCGACCTGCGTGAACGAGGACAGTTTCGGCCGCCATTCGGCATCGGAATAGTTTTCGTCGAGGTAGAGCTTGAGTCCGTCGATGCTGGCTTCGTTCGGATCGACCGGGTCGTCGAAGTCGGGGTTGTAAAGCGCATCGTCGAGGCCCGAAGTGGCAGTGCCGGACGACTCGGGCCCGGCAGGCTCGAGGCCGCACTCGCTCACCCCGTACGCCTCGAGGTTCTCGCCCGCCGCGATCACAGCCGGATCGAACAGCAGCCCGAAGGCCGCCTCGGCTGACGCCGGATCGTTCTCGTCGACATCTGCCAATTTTTCGAACAGGTCGACGAAGACGATCATGTCGTCGCGCAGCTCGTCGGGCGCGGCGGCGCGCAGCGACCGCAGCGCGTCAAGCGATGCTTCGTCGATGTTGTCGCCCTCGAGGCTCTCTGACGCAGCTTCCAGGGCGACGAACTGTTCGCAGAATCCGTCGCCATCAGCCTGCCCCCCGCTGCCACCGTCGGATGAGCCGCCGCAGGCGGATGCAACGATGGTGATGGTTGCCAGCATCGCCGTCGGGCCGAGAAGGGTCGAACGCATACTCAGAACGTAGCGACTTGTGGGGCGGCGAGTCGGTGCATTGCGACTCCCGAACCATCGTCGCTTCCGCATCGGGTTGTGTCGTGCCCACTGGACTCATTGACGGCGACTCGCGCCGTCGCCGAGACCCGGCATGACCGGGAAGGGAGCGAAACGATGGGCCAGCGATGGTGGACGGTCTCGATCACTGCGTCACTCGCCGGAGCGATCTTGCTGACGACGTCCACAAGTGTCAGCAGTGCGCCTCTCCAGCGAATCGGGCACACCGACATGGCGTGGACCGTGACCGACGCGGACGACACACCTCCGCCGGACGCGTTCGGTGGATCGAATGGGCGGCCGTGGGCCGGATCTGACCGGGTGTGGAACCAGCCAGGCTTCACCGGGGCGTACACGATCGTCTTCGAGGGTCGGGAGGTTGCTGCGTACTGCGGGGACTTCCATAATGCTCGGAACCCCGACGGATCGAGTCGATGGGTGAGCGACCCGAACGTCTTCCAGGGCTCGGACAAGGCGCTGACGAAGCTGTCCTATGTGCAGTGGCGATGGGGTGCGACGGCCGATCCGGACATCGGTGCTGGACTCAACCTGTACACGCACTTTCTCGGCTCGCCCGGGGACCGTTCGAACAGCAGTGGGGTGCCCGTTCCTGACATCAACGACAACGACGTGCTCGACGAGATCGTCACTGTCCTGCCTCCACACCATGCGGTGGGCCCGATCATGTCGATGATGGACCGTGCTGCCGAGGCATGGTCGGCCGCATTCGAACATCGGTCCTCGAATGTGGCCCTTGGTGTCGAGCTCGTCAACGTCGCTGGGGAGTCGACGCTCCGATCCGTCGCGACCGGGAGGCCATTGCCGGACGGATCGTTCGACCTCGATCGGGCCGCTGACTCGACAACTGCCGTCACCGCTGGTGTTGGGCTGGCATTGAGCGACATCACCAACGGCAGTCAGCACACACTCACGGCTGGGCAACCGCTGTCGGCCGAAGTGGCTGCCATCAGCGAGGTGACACTCCAGTCGCAGATCTCGGCCACCGACCCGTCGCTCGGTGCATTGTTGACCGATGCGATCGACATCGTCGGCCTGATCGGTGGCGCAACGGCGGAGGTGCATGTGCAACTCTTCGACCTCACGAGCGATCCGGACGCGACCGGGCCACCTCTCGCAGAGGAGGTCCGGGACGGATTGCCCAACGGAGCGACGGGCGGCTTCGCTCGCTTCGAGGTGGTGACCGAGGTCGCCGGGCACCGGCTCGGCTATCGCCACCGACTGGTCGGGACGTCAGACGGAGCGTTGCCGGGTGCGTGGTCAGTGCTGGGCATCGAGTCCGAGACCGGGACGGCGACGCCGCTTCAGGCAGAGGTCCATCTGCGCAAGCTTGTCGCGTCGCAGAACCACCCTGCCTGGGTGGAGGCGCAGCGCAATGCGCCGTGGTCTCACGAGCCCGATCCCGCTTCGCTCGTTCCTCGCGCCGGTTCGTTCGACGACAGCGCACCCGGTCCATACGACGGTCTTCCGGTCTTCGGTGTGGGCGACGTCGTCTCATTCCGCTACGAGCTGTGGTTGGACGATGCGGCGACCGGAGCGGTGAGCTGGGGCGAAGTTCCGAGCGGGGTCGTCGTCGATGATGCAGGAACGCCGATGCTCGAAGATGATGACGTCGCGCCCGAGTTCGTCGACGGCGACGACGGTGATGGCTTGCTCGAACACGGCGAGATCTGGCTCTATGAGGCGATTGGGCAACGAACTGCAACACCGGGCGAGATGTATCTGAATACGGCGCACGCACCGCCCGGTGCTGTCGTCGACCCATGGTCCGGCCGACACGACGGTGACACGACCGCACCCCGACAGGATCCTGCGGGCTACGTGGTGCCGTGTGTGTCGACCTCGGCAACCGACAGGGTTGACGGAGACCGCTCGCTCGCTCCCAACGGTGGCGTCATCGTCGATGTCGTCACCTATTGCAACCTGGTTCCGGGTGTGGAGTACACGGCCGACGCCGCGGTCATCGACCGATTGACCGAAGCGACAACGCGGCATACCGGATCAACGACCTTCACGCCGACGGCACCTGACGGCGTGGTCGAGGTCGAGATCGTCGTCGCACCAGACCCGGGAGATTCCTCGGTTCGCGCCGGAATCTACGTGGTCTTCGAGGGCATCCGCATTGCAGCGTCCGACCGCGTCGTGGTAGCGCACGCCGACATTGACGACGCTGCGCAGACCTTCGACGTGGCGCCGCTGCCCGAACCAGAGCCCGAACCAGAGTCCGAACCAGAGCCCGCGCCGCCGTTGGTGCCACCCGAACCAGCGTCGCCGGTTCGGGAGATTCCGCGGACCGGAGACGATGGTGGCCGCATCGTTGCTGATCTTGGCTCGATCGTGTTCATCGTGGGCGTCGGCTTGCTGTGCATCGCATGGTGGCGACGCCCCGATGCCGACAACCCGCATAGCCTGGAGGCATGAGCAGTTCAGGTGGGCGTTCGTTTCTTGCGAGCGTCGTGGGGTGGCTGATCGTGGCGTTCATCGTCTGGGTGTTCTTCGGGAGCATCCTCGGCGCCATTGGATTCGTCATCCGCATGGTCCTGTTTCTTGTCGTGGTCGGAGCCTTGTTGACGGTCTACTTTCGCCTCAGAGATGGCGACTGACGCGGAGCGCCCCACATGACCACGGCGTACGTTCTCTCCGGTGGTGCCAGCCACGGCTCGATTCAGGTCGGGATGGCAATCGCGCTTGAGGAGCGAGGCATCACACCGGATCTGATCGTGGGCACCTCGGTCGGGGCGATCAACGGCGCATGGCTCGCAGGCGGCCGTTCGGCGGCGGGCCTCGCCGATCTGTGGCATGGCCTCGAGCGTGCCGATCTGTTTCCGCTGCATCCGCTGCAGGGGCTGCGTGCGTTCGCCGGCAAGTCGACGCACTTCGTCCCCGACGCCGCGCTGCGCTCCACGCTGTCGAGACACGTGCCGTTCGACATGATCGAAGATGCGTCGACGCCGTTGATCGTCGTTGCTGCCGATGCGCTCTCGGGCGAGGAAGTGCTGCTCACATCTGGCAACGCCGTCGACGCAATCACTGCCAGCGCGTCACTCCCTGCGATTTATCCGCCTGCTCGGCTCAACGTCGGCGGTCGCGAACGGCTCCTCGTTGACGGTGCAATCGTCAACAACACCGCGATCACGACCGCAGTCGACGCAGGTGCCACCGATGTGTGGGTGTTGTCGACCGGCTATTCGTGCGACCTGACCGAGCCGCCGGACACCGCACTCGCGGCTGCGTTGCACGCGGTGAGCCTGATGGTGCAGCGCCGGTTTGTGCTCGAGATGGCGGCCAAGACCTACGACGTGCCGATCCATCTCATTCCGCCACCGTGCCCGGTCCTCGTGTCGCCCATCGACTTCTCAGAGTCCGCCGAGTTGATCGAGCGCGCTGCTGATGGCACACGCACCTGGCTCGACGCAGGCGAACCTCACGCGCAATCCATCCCCACCGTTCGTTCCACCTCGAGTTGAGTCCGGACAGACGTCAGTCGACGAGCGCTTGATACACGAGTTGCTGCAGGATCGAGCGAATCGGATACGTGCTCGACGGCAGAAGTTGCGTGAGGAACAGCACGACGATTTCCTCGGCCGGGTCGACCCAGAACGCCGTGCTCGCCGCACCGCCCCACGCGTACGACCCGGCAGACCCGATCACTTTGTGCTCGGCGCTGTCGAGCTCGACGGAGAACCCGAGGCCGAAGCCCATGCCGGCGAACTCGGTTTCGGCGAACAACGGACGACCGAACGTTTCGAGTTCGGCGCCGCTAGGCAGGTGATTGCGGGTCATGTAGTCGACCGTGCGGCTGCCCAGAATGCGGGTGCCGTCGAGCTCGCCGCGGTTCAACAGCATGTGTGCGAACCGGAGATAGTCGGCCGCGGTGCCACACAGGCCACCGCCACCGCCGAGCATCGTCGGCTTGTGGTCGAGCGGAGCGGCGGGCATCACGGAGGCATTGGCGGACGGGCCCTCTCCACGGACGTTGCCAGTCGGCATGGGGAAGTACAGCTCGGCAAACCGGTCGCGCTTGTCGCCTTCCACCCAGAACTCGGTGTCGGTCATGCCCAGCGGGTCGAGGATCCGTTCGCGGAAGAACTCGTCGAGCGACTGGCCTGACACCACTTCGACGACCCGGCCCAGCACGTCGGTCGACACGCCGTACAGCCATTCGGTTCCCGGTTGGAACGCAAGCGGGAGCTTTGCCCACGCATCGCAGCATGCTTCGAGATCCATCCCCTTCGGAATGCCCCACTCGAAGCCGGCCTTGCGATAGAGCGCATCGGTGACGTGGTTGTTGTGGAACCCGTAGGTGAGTCCTGATGTGTGGGTGAGGAGGTGCCAGATCCGCATCGGCTCCGTCTGCCCTTCGGTCACCGGGGCAACAAACGATCCGTTGCGGTAGACCTCGGAGTCGCCGAACGATGGGATGAACTTCGCCACGGGATCCTTGAGTTGCAGCTTGCCTTCCTCGTACAGGATCATCGCCGCGACCGAGGTGATCGGCTTGCTCATCGAGAACATCCGGCAGATCGTGTCGGACTCCCACGGCAGGTCCTGTTCGATGTTCCGCTTGCCGTAGGTGGAGCTGTAGGCGATCTCGCCTGCTCGACTCACGACGACTTGCCAACCGGGCAGTCGACCGTCGTCGACGTACTGCTTGAAGTGGTCGTCGATGCGTGCGAGCCGTCCGGCGTCGAAGCCGGCGTCGGCGGGGGTGATTGTCTGTGCGGTTCCGGAAACTGCCATCGGGTGATGATGGCAGGATCACTGCGTTCACTTCGAAGTCAGACCGTCACGTGCTGTTGTTTGCGTGACGGTTTTGGTGTTGATGCCAGCCATTTTCTTCACGCAAACGAGGGTGGAGGAGGGGGTGCTCTGTCGTGGGCGGTCAGCTGGTGAGCTGACGACGTCCGAGCGCAGCGGCGACAGCGCGCCAACCGACGAGGAACGTGCCGAGGAAGACGGACGCAACGATGACGAACGACGTGGCGGTGCCGTCGTCGAACACCAGGTTGCGGAGCACCATACCGAGGCCCAGCGTCGTCAACCAGACGCGCACGCCGGTGGTGATGCTGTCGGGCTGCAGCCAGACGCGCCAGATCGCCCAGGCGACGGCGAGGGCGATCAGGAACGGCGCGGCCGTCTCGACGAGGCCCGAGATC
>CAXMZV010000048.1:0-13524 GCA_964199985.1 Candidatus Ilumatobacter isfjordensis
ATTCCGCGTCCGGCGTCCTACACCGAGCACTTCGATACGCCTTGGCGGCTCGACGCTGAGTGGTCCTGATGAACTGCTGAGTCGTGTTCCTGAACGATCGGGCCCGATGTTGCCGACGTTCCCCGATGCGAAGCTGTCGGCGGTGCTGCTGCTGCTCGCCGACGGCCCGAGTGGCGCCGAGGTGCTGCTGACTCGGCGTTCGATGGAAATGAAGAACCACAAGGGCGAGATCAGCTTCCCTGGTGGTCGAGTCGATCCCGGCGAGTCAGCGGTGGACGCTGCGCTGCGTGAAGCACACGAGGAGGTCGGTCTCAATCCGCAGCTGCCGACTGTGGTCGGCGAACTCGAACACCTGAGCACGATCGTGTCGAAGAGCTACATCGTCCCGGTGGTGGCGCGCCTTGATGTCGGATTCGACCATCGCCCGCACCTCGAGCCACAGACGATGGAAGCCGATCGCGTGATGTGGACACCGATTGCCGAACTCACTCGCCCGGCCACCTACCGGCTCGAGCGCTGGGGCAATCTGCCGATGGATCGTCCGCTACACTTTTTCGAGCTCGACGACGAGACAGTGTGGGGCGCAACGGCGCGCATGCTGTTCGATCTGCTCACACTGCCGCTCGGCTGATCAAGCCGTGGAGGACGAGGTCGAGATTTCACCGACGCGGCAGGCGGCTCGCCATCCCAGCGCCGCCGAGCGCGAACCCGATCGCCACGATGAAGACGAGCGTGAAGCCGCCGGTCAGGTCAGCGATCAAGCCACCGAGCGGCGGCGACATCACCTGGGCAACACCGAACGCAAACGTGGCCGCAGCGAAACTTGGTCCGAATGCTTCGGCACTTGTGTTGCGGACGACGTAGCCAATCACCACGGACGGCAGGCCGCCGAACATGAGGCCGACGATGACCGATCCCACCACGACGACGGCGAGGACACCGGTCAGGATGCCGACGAGCGCTGAGGCGAAGACACAGAAGCCGACGACGAGCGTGATCCTCTCGCCGATGCGGTCGGCGATGACACCCATGAGAATCCCGCCGACCACTGCGCCGAGCCCGACGAGCGTGAACATGGTCGACGCCAGACTCTCGGTGTACCCCGCATCGTCTTCGAGGCGCGAGGTCAAGAACAACACGGCGATCAAGTAGCAGAACCCGTACGCCGTGTAGGCGCCCGTGATTGCCACCCACCCGGGCATCTGCCGCAACGATCCGAAACCGGCACCACCAACCTTCCCGCCGGTCGGCGCGTTCTCCCGATGACGGAGGAACAGCGGGATCGTGATCACTGCCAGGACGCCCAACGCGAAATCGATGCGGTACACGTCGCGCCACGCCTCGTCTCCGGACCGCTCGCGGACAATGCGGGCGATTTGGCCGGTGATCACAATTCCGGTTCCGACCCCGCCGCCCACGGCCCCGACCGCCAAGCCGCGACGATCCTCGCTGACGGCCCGCGCGGCGATGGCCGGCGACGGCACCCAGATCAACGCGCCGCCGAAGCCCATCGAGAAAAGTGCGATGCCGAGGACGGCCGCATTCGGTGCCACGGCGGCGCCAGCGAGGCCGGCCAGCGAGAAGATGAAGCCGCTCCGGAGGACAGTCAAGAGCTTGTAGCGCGTCGTGAGCGAGGCCACCACGAACGTGCCGACGAGATAGGCCAGCACGTTGGTCGTCCCCAGAAGACCTGCGACCGTGTTCGAGTGACCGAGATCATCGCGGATCGCCGGGAGCAGGACGCTGTAGGTGAACCGTCCGAAGGCCTGGGCAACGATGGCGCCGACCCCGACGAGGATGACGGTGGCCCATCCGTTGGCTGTACGCACCGTGTGATCGTGACGAAGTGTCGGGGCCGACGGCGAGTCGGAGTTAGACGATGTCGATGATGCGGTCCCACATGGCGGTGACGTGCGCCGCTGTGGTGGCTCGAGCGCCGATGGAGATGCGCATCACCGAGCGTCCGTCGAGCACGGTGCGCGTGAAGAGGCCGATGCCTGCTGCGTTTGCCGCCTCGATCAAGGCGTCGGTCTCCGCGTTTGCTCGCTCGACTGAGTCGGCACGGCGGGAGATGCACAGCAAGTTGAGAGGATGCGGAGCGACGATGTCGAACCGGTCGTCGGCAGCCACACGTTCGGCGAGCTGTTGGGTCAGTTCGACGTGCTCACGAATCATCTCTTGCACGGGCGCAACACCGTCGGTACGGAGCGAGAACCACAGCTTGAGGGCACGGAACCGCCGGCCGAGTGGGATGCCCCAGTCGCGGTAGTCGATTGCGGCACCCGACTGCGCGGCCTCGGACGCGAGGTACGGGGGCAGGATGCTCAGGGCGCCGATCAGCGCTGCACGATCCGCGATCCAGAACAGGTTGCAGTCGAAATTGATCCCCATCCACTTGTGCGGATTTGTCGTGTACGAGTCGGCCTGCTCGAGGCCGTCGTTGACCCAGCGGTGGTCCGGTGCGAGCGCCGCGATGCCTGACATCGCCGCATCAACGTGTACCCAGATGCCGTGGTCGCGTGCGACTGCGGCGATCGCAGGTGTTGGGTCGAACGCCATCGATGAAGTCGTGCCGTGCGAGGTGACCACGAAGAATGGCGTCAGGCCGGCCGCGACATCGGCGCTGACCATCTCGGCGAACGCGTCGGGACGCATCGCGAAGTGCTCGTCGTGAGGGACGACACGCATGTTGTCGGTGCCGATCCCGGCGATCCGGAAGCCTTTCTCGATGCTCGAGTGCGACTGGTTGGTGGTGTAGCCGACGAGCTTGGTCGTGTCGCCCGACGCGTTGATGTCGCCGCCCGTGGCGCGCCAGCGCGCGGCCAACATTGCGGTGAGCGTCGATTCGCTTGCCGTGCCCTGGATCACGCCGCCACCGGTCTCGCTCGTCGAGCGGAAACGCTCGGGGAGGTCCAGGAGTTCGTGCATCCAGTCGAGCATCAACGTCTCGAGTTCGGTCGCGGCGGGCGACGTCACCCAGGCCATTGCGTTGATGCCGAGCCCGGCCGACATCAACTCGCCGAGGATGGAGGGATAGGTGATGTTCGACGGAAACCAGGCGAAGAAGTCGGGGTGCTGCCACTGGGTGAGTCCGGGGACGATCACGTCCTCGAGATCGGCCATCACATCGGAAAACGGCTCTGGCGTGGTGGGGGGATGCTCCGTGAGCTGGCGGCGGATGTCACCGGGCCGGACGTCGGGGAAGACCGGTCGATTGCTCGCGCCGTCGACGTGGTTGGCGATCCAGTCGATCATCGCATGTCCGTGCTCGCGAAACTCCTCTGGCGTCATGGCAGCAGAGTAGAACGGTCACGTCGTGCTCGGCACAACGGGACCGATGAACTAGCGCTGTTGTTCGCGTCGGTTTCTGTGCACGCCGCGTGCCACGTTGCCGAAGACGACAACGAGGCCGCCGAAGATTGCAACGAGGATCATCGTCTGGCGCCAGCCGCCGCGGCTCTCGCTTCCGCAGCCCGGACGTTCGAGCACACCGATGCAGGAGGTGAGGTCGCGTTCTTCCGGAATGAAGTCGTTTTCGGTGATCGGCGGTCGGGTGTCGACCGGTGGGGCCGTGGCCACTGCGTCCCTCGGTGGCGCCCCGATTGCTGAGGCGGGCCCACCAAGGCTGATCGCGGACACGAAGATCGCCGCGCCAGCGAGCAGCACGGCAAGAAGCAGCATCAATGGCCGCCTGACTGCTCTACGATTCACGGTCTTGAGTCAACCGCAGCAAACCCCTCATGACACCGGTACCCAACTTGATGGCCACGATGGCGCGGACGCCGGATCGAAGCGGGCCACAGTGCTCGTTGTCGACTTCGGGGCCCAGTACGCCCAGTTGATTGCGCGACGCGTCCGCGAACTGAACGTGTTCTCCGAAATTGTCGGTCACCGCCTCAGCGCTGGCGAGATGGCTGCCAAGAATCCGGCCGCCATCATCTTGTCGGGTGGCCCGAAGAGCGTGCACGTCGACGGTGCGCCGTCCCTCGACCCCGCCGTGTACGACTTGGGCGTACCGATCTTTGGCATCTGCTACGGCGCCCAGCTCATCGCCCAACAGCTCGGCGGCACCGTCGGACGGGGGATGAAGGGTGAGTACGGACGCACCGAACTCACCCGCACGGGCGAGTCGTTGATCTTGCCGGATGATGCGCCGGGAGACCACGAGTGCTGGATGAGCCACTTCGATGGCATCACCGAGGCACCCGACGGTTTCACGGTCACGGCATCGTCGCCCGGAGCCCCGGTCGCCGTGCTGGAGAACGATGATCGCAAGATCTATGGCGTGCAGTTCCATCCCGAGGTGAAGCACAGCCCATTCGGCATGGCGGCCATGGCTCGATTCCTCCACGAGCGTGCCGACATCGCAAACGACTGGAAGATGGCGTCGGTCATCGACGAGCAGGTGGCCTTGATCCGCGAACGGGTGGGCGATGCCCGTGTCATCTGCGGACTGTCGGGCGGCGTCGACTCCTCCGTCGCTGCGGCGCTGGTACACAAGGCCATCGGCAGCCAGCTGACCTGCATCTATGTCGACACTGGGCTCATGCGGAAGAACGAGAGCGAGCAGGTCGTCGAGACCTTCCGCCGCAACCTTGGCATCGAGCTGATCCATGCCGACGAGGGCGCTTCGTTCTTCGAGGCGCTCGCCGGACTGACCGAGCCCGAATCGAAGCGCAAAGCGATCGGTGAACGATTCATTCGCGTGTTCGAGAAGCACACCGGCGGGTTGACCGAGGCCAAGTTCCTCGTCCAGGGCACGCTGTATCCCGACTTGATCGAGTCGGGTGGTGCCGATGGCACTGCTGCAGTGATCAAGAGCCACCACAATGTCGGCGGGTTACCCGACGACATGGAACTCGAACTCATTGAGCCGCTGCGCGATCTGTTCAAGGACGAGGTGCGAGCACTCGGCACCGAGCTCGGGCTGCCCGACGAAATGGTCTGGCGGCAACCTTTCCCAGGTCCGGGGCTGGGTGTTCGGATCATCGGCGAAGTGACGCCGGAGCGCGTTGCGCTCCTGCAAGAAGCCGATGCGATCGTGCGCGAGGAGTTGAAGAACGCCGGTCTCGAACGCGAAATCTGGCAGAGCTACGCCGCGCTGCTCGCGGATGTCCGTTCGGTCGGCGTGATGGGCGACGAGCGCACCTACGGCAACCCGATCATCATCCGGGCAGTCACGAGCGACGATGCCATGACGGCCGATTGGGCGCGGATTCCGTACGAAACGCTCGAAGTGATGAGCCAGCGGATCATCAACGAGGTCCCCGGGGTCAACCGCGTCGCCTACGACGTCACCTCGAAGCCTCCCGGCACCATCGAATGGGAATGAGCAGCCAAATCTCAGCGCTGTGACGAACCGCACTTCGTGAACTTTCGTTGGAATTTCGCAACATGATCGTCATATTCGGTAGCATCGCTTCCGTTATGACCAAGCTCTTGCGCATTGTCCCGGTCGTTCTCGCTGCGGCGCTGATGGTTCCGGCGTTCACGCCGACCGTGGCCAGCGCCAGCCCGGTCGATCAACAACGCCAGCGGGTCGAAGACATCGTCGACAAACTCGAACGACTCGAGGAAGATGCCCGGCGAATTGGTGAGGAGTATGTTCTCGCCGTCGATGACAAGGCCCTGCTCGATGAAGAGATCGTCGAAGCCGAAGCACGCGTCGCCGCCAAGGAAGCCGAGATCAACGATCTGCGTGGCGACCTCGGCGAAATGGCCATTCGTTCCTTCGTCGGAGCGGGCGACACGCCGCTCGGCCCGCTTTTCGAAGACACCGACAACTTGAACGCCGTCATGCAGCGCGACGAACTCGCTCGCGTTGCGCTCAGTGCCGGCACCGTCACGACCGACGACCTCGACGCCATCGTCAAAGACCTCGAAATCGAGCGAGCCGACCTCGGCCGCAAACGCACCGAAGCCGAGCAACTCGCCAAGAATCTCGCCGACGCCCAGGAGCGCACGGAGCAGCTCACCGGCGAGTACAGCGCCGCACGTGCTGATGCCGAAGCCAGGCTCGGTGAGCTGATCGCTGAAGAAGAAGTCCGACGCGCTCGCGAAACAGCCGCTCGCGTGAAAGCCGAGTACGAGGCACAGCAACGAGCCAGCGCTGCGGCCAATAGCAATAGCAATAGCAACAGCAACTCCGGCGGTGGCAGCGGAAGCTCCACGTCCAACTCGGGTGGTGGCAACTCCAACTCCAACTCCGGTGGCACTTCCAACTCGGGCGGCGGATCCTCCACGCCCCCAGCGAGCAACCCGCCACCAGCCGTGTCCTCCCGATCTGGCACAGCGGTCAACGCAGCGATGAGCCAACTCGGCGTCCCCTACCGGTACGCCACGTCAAGCCCTGGCGTCTCATTCGACTGCTCGGGCCTCACCAAGTATGCATGGGGGAAGGCTGGCGTCGGTCTGCCGCACCAGAGCCGTGCGCAGTACGCCTCGATTCCGCACGTCGCCAAGGGCGCAGCGCAGCCGGGTGACCTCATTTTCTTCTACAGCCCGATCAGCCACGTCAGCGTCTACCTCGGCGGAGGCCAGCAGGTCCACGCGCCGAACACCGGCAGCGTGGTCAAGGTCGGTTCGGTCAACTGGGGCAAAGTCTCCGGCGTCGGCCGCCCAGGCTGAGTCGGTTCGACTCAGCTTCACTGATTCTCTGAATCTTCGATCGGGCTCTTCGCTGCGGATCGGGGGCGTGAGCATGAGGGGCACTACCGTCGGACTTCGTGAGCGACATCGTGGGGATTGACGTACCGAAGGTCACGGCGTGGCTGTCTGACAATGTGGAAGGTGCCGTCGGGCCCTTCCAGTTCGACATCATTGCGGGCGGGCGATCCAACCTCACGTTCACCGTCACCGACGCAAACGGCACCAAGTTCGTTCTGCGCCGGCCGCCGACGGGTTCGGTGCTGGCCACCGCACACGACATGGAGCGCGAACACCGCATCATCTCCGCAGTCGGTCTCACCGAGGTTCCTGTGCCAGAGACGTTGGCTGTCTGTCGTGACCTCGAGGTCAACGATGCGCCGTTCTACGTGATGGCGTATGTCGACGGGGTCGTGCTCGATTCGCCCGAGCGAGCTGAGCCGATGTCGCCCGCGCTGCGCCGCATCGCTGGCGAACACCTCATCGACGTACTCGCCGACCTGCATGCCGTCGACATCGACAGCATCGGCCTCGGCGACCTCGCTCGTCGGGAGGGCTACATCGAGCGTCAGGTGAAGCGCTGGACCACGCAGTGGGAGAAGTCGAAGACACGTGAACTGCCGGCCATCGACGCGGTGGCGAAGCGTTTGGCGGCCAATCTGCCGCAGCAGGTCGGTGTGTCGATCGCACACGGCGATTACCGCTTTGGCAACCTGCTCGTGAACACGGGCACGGGCCGCATTGCTGCCGTGCTCGATTGGGAGTTGTGCACGCTCGGCGACCCACTGGCCGATGTCGGCTACGTCGGCGTCTATTGGTCCGACCCGGGCGAGGAACAGCTCCGTGCCAACGATCCGACGGGGATCGAGGGCTTCCCGACCTACGACGAGCTGGTCGAGCGTTACGCCAACCGCACTGGCCGCGACGTGAGCAACATCGGGTACTACCGCGCCTTCGGGGCGTGGCGGCTCGCCGTGATCTCCGAGGGTGTGTACGCCCGCTACCTGCACGGCGCAATGGGCGACCAGGAGATCGATCAAGAGACACTCGACTCGTTCAAAGAGGGCACCGAGCGTCTCGCCGAAGACGCCCTCGAACGCCTCAGCTGAAAGTGGAAATCATGACGACCACGGACAACCCGACACTGCCTGAAGGCGCCACCCCGATTCGCACCGGCGTGCTTGCCGGGTGGACGCTTGCCGAGTTCTCAGCCGCTGATATGACCTTCCCCACCTACCGGCGTGGGGCAGGACCGGCGGTGATCGTGATCCACGAGATCCCCGGCATCACTCCACTCGTCGCGAAGTTCGCCAACGAGGTCGTCGACCGCGGATTCACGGTGGTCATGCCGTCGCTGGTCGGCACTCCCGGCAAGGGTCCCTCGCAGCTCTACCTCGCCCAGTCGATGCTGAAGGTCTGCATTGCCAAGGAATTCACGACGATGGCAATGAACAAGACCTCGCCAGTAATTGCGTGGCTGCGGGCACTGGCGCGCAACATGCACGCGGAAGTCGGCGGGCCAGGCGTTGGAGCAGTCGGCATGTGTTTCTCGGGCGGTTTTGCGCTCGGAATGATGGTCGACGACATCATGCTGGCGCCCGTCCTCGCTCAGCCGTCGATGCCATGGTCGATCGGCAAGGCCCGTGGAGCCGATCTCAACTTGTCGCCCGATGACGAGGTTGCCGTCATCGAGCGTGCCCAACAGGGCTGTCAGGTGATGGGCATTCGATTCACCAAGGACTCGTTCGTCGGTGATCGGTTCTCGACGCTGCGCGAGAAGCTCGGCGATGCCTTCATCGCGATTGAGTTGCCCAGTGAAAAGAAGTCCGATCACTCGACGATCACCGAACAGCGCGACGAAGAAAGTGCACAACGCGTCCTCGACTTCTTCGCCGAGAAGCTGCTCTGACTCAGGTCGCCTCGGCGATTTCCTTGGCGGCCTTGTAGTTGGCCTTGCCGTTCGGCGCGCGCGGGACGTGATCGACAAAGATCACTGACTTCGGGGCCTTGAACCCGGCCAGTTCAGTCTTGACCGATGCAATGACGGCCGCGGATTCGACCGAGGCGCCGTCGACCAACGACGCAACTGCGGTGACCGCATTGCCGAACTTCTCGTCCGGCACGCCGACCACCAGGCAGTCGAGAACGCCGTCGACGCGCTTGACTGCTTCTTCGACTTCTTCAGGGAACACCTTTTCGCCACCGGTGTTGATGACCTGACTGCCGCGGCCGAGCAGGATGAGCGTGCCGTCTTCCTCGACCGTGGCGAAGTCGCCGGGGAAGGAGAAGCGCTCGCCGTTGATGACGCGGAACGTGCGTGCCGACTTCGCCTCGTCCTTGAAGTAGCCGAGTGGCACGTTGCCGCCGGCGGCGACCATGCCGACCTCACCCGAACCGGGCACCACCTCTTCGTCGTGCTCGTTGAAGACCTTGGCGAGCGGGCCCTTCGTGAAGCGCGCCGTCTCGGCCTGCATCCCCTTGGCCATCATCTGTGTGCCCATCGAGCCCTCGGTCGAGCCCATCGCATCGATGAGTACCACCTGCTCGATGCGATCGATGAGATCGTTCTTGACCTCGGTGGTCCACATCACACCGGACGAGTTCATCATCTTGATCGACGACATGTCGTACTCCGATCGGTCAGGCTTGCCTTCGTCGAGCGCCCGGACGAGCGGCTTGGCGAAGCTGTCGCCGACGATGGTGAGGCCGTTGACCTGATGTCGCTCGACGACGTTCAACACCTCGTGAGCATCGAGGCTGCGGTTGGTGAGCGTGACGATGTGCGCGCCGCCCACCATCGGGATGAACCAGCCGAGCCAGCACCCGGTGCCGTGCATGACGGGTGCGCATGGCACCGAGGTGTACTGCCCGCCGGCTTCGACGAGCGCCCTGACTCGCGGCGCGATCTGGTCGGCGCTTTCGGGCACTTCGAGACCGAGCAGCGGGAAACCGCTGTTCACGAGTCCGGCGCACAATCCGCCGACGGGGTACATCACGCCCTTCGGCATCCCGGTGGTGCCGCCCGTGTAGAGCATGTAGATGTCGTCCTCGCGACGCTCGATCCGCTCCATCGGCTCGTTCCCGGCAATCACGTCCTCGAACGCCTGAGCGCCGCGCACCTTGGCGATTGATCCCGAGGCGTCGGGTCCGTCGTCGACCATCACGAGCAGCTTCAGATTCGGCAGCCGATCGACGACGCGCGCGACTCGGTCCGCAAGCGACGAGTGGAAGACGATCGCCTCAGAATCGGAGTTGTCGAGCAAGTACCAGAGTTCCTCGTCGAGGTAGCGGTAGTTGACGTTGATTGCCACGCCGCGCATCTTGAACACGCCGAACTGCGACTCGAGATACTCGTTGGAGTTGTACATGTAAAGCCCGACCTTCGAGTCGGGTCCGAGGCCGGCAGCGGTCAGCGCGTGCGCGAAGCGAGCGCCCCGGTCGTCGTACTCGGCCCACGAACGCGTGACGTCGGCGTTGGTGATGGCGGGCGAATCGGGAATCGCGTCGGCGATCGATTCCCACACGGTGGCGAAATGCATCTCCATCCGCCAGACAGTAGGCAAACGGACTGTGCCAGCCGTCACTGGCCGACGTCAACTCGTGGAGTGCATCAACTCACTCGTCGCCCGGGGCGGGGACGACTTCGTCGTTGTCGTATTTGGCGTTGATCTCGTCGTGGTTGAGTCTTGAGATCTGATGGCTCAGCATCCAGCGGTGGCCGTACGGGTCGAGGATTGTCGCGCTGCGTGCACCGTGCGGCTGATCGCCCGGCTCAGAGAGTGATGTCGCTCCGTTCGAAACAGCGAGTTCGTGCGCCGCGTCGCAATCCGGCACGTTGACATGCAGCGCACACGATGAGCCTTCGGAGCTGTTCGCGGCGACGACGCCGATCTCGGTCGGGCCGAGCGCTGCGACGTACCAGTCGAGTGCACCCGCGCCATCGTGCACGCTGATGTATGGCGTGATGATCTGCTGGCCCGCTGGGGCGGCGGCATCGGCGGCGGAGTTGGTGCTGCTCCTTCGTGCGACGGTCAGGTCAGCACGAGACGTTGCGTGCGGAGTTCCTCGTAGACCTCGAGGGCGTCCTCGGCGATCGTCTGGAGGTGGGCGGGCCACGTTGGCGGTGGGTTGGTCGGCGCCGGACCGAAACTGGTCGATGCCTCCACCGCCGAGTACCAGTGCGGCGCCCAGACTCCATCGCTGGAGCGAGGCCCGGCAGGCCAGGTCAGCATGGCGGCGATCAGTTCCTCGTCGGCTGGGACGCCGAGCCGACGACAGATTTCGAGCTGGTAGCCGGCCGGGTGGGTGAGGAAGTCGTCGGAGTCGACGACGAGTTCGCAGCGGTCGGCGATGGCCAGTTGCTGGGGCACACCGATGTCATCGAGCGTCACCGTTTCGCGCACCTTCGTGTAGCTGGACAACACGCGTCGAGGGTCGCGGAGGAGGAGGCAGTTGCGCAGTTGGTCGAGCCAGCCGAGGTCGGTATCGGGGAGCAAGTGGTGGGCCATGTGCTTCTGGTAGGAGATTGGTGCCGCATGGTGCTGAAGGCAGCGGTCGATCGCACCGTCGTACTCGGCATGGCCTGCCGCAATGATCTCGTCGTGGCCCGGGTGATCGAGGCCGCTTGCCGCCAGATACGCGGCGTACAGCGGCTCGTCGAGCACCTCAGTGTCCGGTCGATTTTCCCAACTGCGCATCATGGCCGTCGACAGGTTGCGCGGCCCTGACCACATCGCGATGCGGTGTGTCATCGTCGTGTGCAACTCACCACGCGTTGAGCATCTCGACGTACCACCGCTGCAGCTGTTCCACCATCGGCCCACGCTCGCCCGCGCCAATGGTCCGTCCATCGATCTCGGTGACCGGTGCGATGCCGGCAAACGTGCCGGTGACGAATGCCTCGGTCGCGCCGTAGCACTCGGTCACGCTGAAGTTCTTCTCGCGCCAGATGACGTCGTGCTGTTCACAGAGCCGGAGCACGTTGCGGCGAGTGATGCCGGGCATGCAGTAGTCGCCGGTCGACGTCCACACTTCGGCGGGACCATCAGGACCGTCTGGATGCCGCACGATGAAGAAGTGCGTCGAATTGCACGTGGCAACGAACCCTTGCGGATCGAGCATCAATCCCTCATCCGCTCCCGCCTTGGCGGCCTGGATGCATGCCGAGATGCAGTTGAGCTTCGAATGCGAGTTCCACTTCGGATCTTGAACATCTGGACGGCCCCGGCGCGTCGAGACGGTGTACAGACGCACGCCCTGTGTCAGGGTCTCGGGCCGCGCCGTCTTGTACTCGGGGATGATCACGATCGTTGGCGGCGTGATGGTGAAGCGAGGGTCTTGGTACGGCGTCGACTTCACACCCCTGGTGACCATCAGCCTGATGTGCACCCCATCGGTGTCAGCGCCCATGTCGTTGGCATCGAGAGTGGCCTGGATCAGCGCTGTGAGCTCGGCTTGTGAACGGCCGATGTCCATGTCGAGGCCCTTGGCCCCTTCGTACAACCGGCGGAGATGATCGTCGAGGAAGGCGAGCTTGCCGTGGTGGACCCGGATGCCTTCCCAGACGCCGTCGCCGAGCATGAAGCCGCTGTCGAAGACCGAGACGACGGCTCGTTCGCGGGGGAGGAGCTCGTCGTTGATGCCGATCACGATCTGTTCGTTGCGCGGATCGATGTCGTAGTCGTGGGTGCCATGCGCCATCACCTCATCATGCCAGTGACGGCCAGCTCAGGTTACAGAGCGATGGCCGACATGGCGCTCGCGTGTCGCGCTCGACGCGGCCCCAGCGTCGTCTTGCCCGAACCCGCCAGACCGCACACGATAATGAGCCGGCCAGTCATGTCCGTTCCCTCGATCGCCTGCGCTGCTAGCGCGGGCCGCCGTCGATGTCGATCAGCGCGCCGGTGGTGTAGCTCGACGCATCGCTGGCGAGGTACAGCGCTGCGCCGACGATCTCGCCGGGCTCGCCGCCCCGCTCGAGCGCAAAGGCATCGGTGGCTCGGGCCTGGAACGCGTCGAGGTCCCACGCCTTGGAGATGTCGGTGAGAAACGGGCCGGGCACGATGCAGTTCACCCGCACGCTCGGACCGAACGTGCGTGACAACCCGTAGGTGAGGTTGTTCAGTCCGGCCTTGGCCGCTCCGTAGACCAGTTCCTGGGGGCTGGGGCGGCGTGATGCGATCGAGGACACGAAGATGATCGACCCGCCGTTGCCGCTCTCGACCATCCGGGTGCCGATCATTGCCGACAGCCTGAACGGCCCTTTCAGGTTGACGTCGAGCACCTTGTCGTAGAGCTCCTCGGTGATCGAGTCGACCGACTTGTAGAGCGGAGACATCCCCGCGTTGTTGACGAGAATGTCGACCTTGCCGAACTCGTCGTCGGCGATATCGGCCAACCGCTCGCTGTCGGCCCAGTTGCCCGCGTGGTACGCCACAGGAATCGCCCGGCGCCCGGTCGCCCGGGTCACCTCGGTGGCAAGCTGTTCGCAGTTCTCGAGCTTGCGGCTGGCGATCACGACGTCGGCGCCACGCTCAGCGAACGCCATCACCATCTCGCGTCCGAGACCGCGGGACCCCCCGGTGACGACAGCGACCCGGTCGGTCAAGTCGAAGAGATCTCGCGCCTCGCTCGAATCGGATGGGTTGCCCGTCGGGTTGTCGCTCATGCCCTGAGATGTTGGCAGGCCAGCAGAGACATTTGCTCAGCGACCGCGCAGCCGGCGAGCGGCCATCAGCGCGATCGCAGTCGCAGCGAGGAGCGCGCCGAACGCGGTGGCGGCGCGCCGTGACTGGAGCACGCCGGATTGACCAATGCCGCCGATCGAGCCAGCCGACCCGGCCGACGCAATGGAGCCCGAGGACCCGACGGAGAGGATGG
>CAXMZV010000049.1:0-13445 GCA_964199985.1 Candidatus Ilumatobacter isfjordensis
TGAGATCGTCGCCGCCCGCGCAGCATTGGTACTGGACTGAGCTGACGTGGATCTTGGCCTCAGCGGAAGCTCCGCAATCCTGATGGCATCGAGCCGCAGCCTCGGTCGCGCCTGTGCCGAGAGCCTGGCACGAGAGGGCGTCGACGTGGTGATCAACGGTCGCACCGCTGTCGACGTGCACCAGACGTGCGACGAGCTCGTTGCCACCCACGGCATCAGGGCCACCCCGGTGATCGGCGACGCCACGGAAACAGCGGTGCACGAAGCGCTGCTCGAGGCGTGTCCGGAACCCGACATCGTTCTGCTCAACGGTGAGGGCCCACCGCCGAGGGCCTTCGGCGACATCGATGCCGCGTCGTGGGAAGACGCCCTGCAACGCTCGATGGTGTCGCCCCTGCTGTTCGTGCAACGGGTGATCGATGGCATGCAACAGCGGCAGTTCGGCCGCATTGTTGCGATCTCGTCGGCCATGGTGAAGTCACCCAACCCGATCATGAGCATGTCGCACGGACCGCGGCTGGGGCTCACCGGCGTGCTCAAGGGTGTGTCGAAGACAGCGGTCAAGCACAACGTCACGGTCAACACGCTGCTGCCGGAGCGGTTCGACACCGGCCGGCAGGAGCAGATGGCCCAACTGGTGATGAAGTTCCGTGGCGTCACCTACGACGAGGCGCTAGCCGAACAGGTTGCCAGTATCAATGCCGGTCGACTCGGCAACCCGGACGAGTTCGGCGACACGTTCGCATTCGTCTGCTCGGCGCAGGCCAGTTTCATGAGCGGCCAGTCGATCCAACTCGACGGCGGCAGCTACGTGGGGGTGTTCTGATGAGTGAATCGGTCGACGTGGTGATCGTCGGTGCCGGGCCGACCGGACTGACCGCCGCCCACCTGTGTCGGCGGCTCGGCCTGTCGGCGATCGTGCTCGAACAACGCGAGGGTCCACAGCGAGCCCCTGCAGCGCACGCGGTCAACGCGCGCACATTCGAGATCTGGCGCCAGGCCGGCGTCGACATGGCCCCCATACTCGACACTGCGCTTTCGCCCGACGAGGCCGGCATGGTCCGTTGGGTGACCAAACTCGGTGGGGAACTGATCGGCAGTCTGCCGTACGAGCGTCAAGGCGACGAGATGTTCGAGGTCACTCCCACCCCGCTCCGCAACCTCAGCCAGCATCGACTCGAGCCGTTGTTGCTCGCGACGGAGCTCGACGTGCGGTACCGCCACGCGTTCGCCGACGTCGTCGAAGTCAGTCACGGTGGTGAGCAGGACCGCGTCGACGTGGAGGTCGCCGGGCCCGATGGCACGTATCACCTGCGCGCGAAGTACGTCCTCGGTGCCGACGGCGCGGCCAGTTCGGTCCGGCGATGGGCAGGCATCGAACTCGTCGGGCCGCGCACCCTGCAGTCGTTCGTGATGGTCCACCTCGGCGCCGACTTCCGATCGCTCGTCGGCGAGAACGTCGGGGTGCTCCACTTCGTGGTCGACCCCGCAGCTGACGGCACGTTCGTCTCTCACGGGCACGATCGTGAATGGGTCTACATGCATGGTTGGGATCCCGAGACGCAACCTGTCGAGACAATCGACGGCGCAGCACTCGTTCGGCAGGCGCTGGCCGATCCGGACATCGACTTCGAGGTGCTCAGTATCTCTATGTGGCACATGAGCGCCCAGATCGCCGAGCGATACCGACACGGTCGCATCTTCCTGGTCGGCGACGCTGCACACCGTTTCCCACCGACCGGCGGGTTGGGGCTCAACACCGGCGTTGCCGACGTGCACAACCTCGTGTGGAAGCTGGCCGGCGTCGAAGCCGGATGGCTGGCGCCCGAGGTGCTTGACAGCTACGAATCCGAACGCAAGCCGGTGGCCCAGTTCAACTGCGACCAGTCGATGCACAACGCGTTCAAGTTGGTCGAGATCCCCTTGGCCCTCGGTGTCGTCGACGATGTAGCCGAGTCGATCGCTGCGATGCACGATACGCTCGCCGATCCGGTTCGTCGCGCCGGGGTCGAGGCAGCGATCGCCAATCAGGCGATCCACTTCGATCTGCTCGGCCTCCAACTCGGCCACACCTACGACGGCGCGCTCGTGGTGCCCGATGGCAGCGACCCCGTCGTGCTCGACGAACCCGCTCGCGACTATGTCCCGTCGACTCGCCCCGGCGGCCGCCTGCCCCACGGCTGGATCGACGACGGCGTCTCGACGCTCGACCTCGTCGACCCCGTTGTCTCGACGGTTCTCGTCCGACATGGGAGCGATACCGGCGCGCCCTCGAAGCATGACGGTTCTCCTGTGCCCTTCGTCGTCGCCTCGTGTCCTGCCGACGCCTGGGATGCGAGCTTCGGGCTGGATTCCCAGACCTGTCTGATCGTGCGCCCGGATCAACACATCGCGTTCCGGGGCCCCACGAGCGAAGCCCTCGACGCGCTTGAACGCTGCTTCGGCAGCGTGGAAACGACAGACTGAGCCTGGAGGCAGCGATGACCACCACCGTCACGATCACCGGCACCGGAGTACCGCACCTGGCGCCTGGACGCGCCGGCCCTGGGGTGCTGATCGAGCACGGCAACGTTCGCCTCCAGTTCGACGCCGGCCGTGCCACGGCGCTGCGACTTACCGAGGCCGGTGTCAAGATGAACCAGCTCACCGCGCTCTTCATCACTCATCACCATTCCGACCATCTCACCGGGCTGACCGACCTGCTGTTCGCCCGGTGGGTCGAGAACCAGGTCGGCTTCGTGCCGTTGCCGGTCATCGCTCCGCTCGGTCCCTCAGTCCATTTCCTCGAGCACATGATGGACCCGTGGGAGCGAGACATTGCCGACCGGGCCAGCCACGTCGGCCGCAACGACCATCCGGCTGCCGATGTGATCGGGTTCGACCCCGGCCCGGCGGCAGATGCCCCTGTCGAAGTGTGGGCCGACGAAGCCACCGGGGTTCGGGTGCTCGCCCGCACCGTGCACCACGAACCCATCACGCCTGCGATCGGGTATCGCATCGAGACTCCCGACGGAGTGGTGGTCGTTTCGGGCGACACGATTGTGTGCGACGAAATCGCCGAGCTGGCAACCGGCGCCGACGTCCTCGTGCACGAAGCGTTCCGCCGCGATGCGCTTCTCCCGTTCGTCGACATGGCGCCGCAGCTTGTGCACATCGCCGCCTACCATGCCGACACGGTCGAATTAGGAGCGTTGGCGCAGCGGATCAGCATGCCGACCGTGCTGCTGACGCATCTGATTCCCAGCCCCGGCAGCGGCACGACCACCAAGGACGACTTCGTCGACGACCTCCGTCGTGGCGGATACCTGGGAGAGATCATCGTCGCCGACGACCTGACGTCGGTCACGCTCAAGGGGTCGCCCGAGTGAGCCCAACTCGCCCATGATTCCCTGATTCGCGTCTGAACAGCAAGGTAATCGCTCCCGCGGGACCAAAGCCTCTGCCGTCGGAACGCCGGCGCGGCAAGGTTGGGCTGTTGGTGCCAACGCCGCGCAAGGAGCGAAATCATGTCAACAACCTGGGTATATCGATTCGATCAGATCGACGAGGCGCGGGAGCTCGTCGACGGTGATTGGGACAGTGTGCGCGGCCTCCTCGGCGGCAAGGGCGCAAACCTCGGAGAGATGACCAGGCTGGGCATCCCGGTGCCGCCCGGGTTCACGGTGACCGCTGCGGCCTGCAACGCATACGGGACTGGAAACGGGACACTGTCCGCCGATGTCTGGGAGCAGGTGATCGACGCGATGCGGGTCACCGAAGCGCAGACCGGTCGGACGTTCGGCGACCCAACCAATCCGCTGCTCGTCGCAGTGCGTTCGGGTGCCAAGTTCTCGATGCCCGGGATGATGGACACCGTCCTCGACATCGGGCTCAACGATGAGGTCGTCGAAGGAATGATCCGGGCGACGGGGAACGAACGGTTCGTCCTCGACTCGTATCGACGCCTGATCCAGATGTTTGGTTCAGTCGTCATGGGAGTCGCCGACGAGCACTTCGAACGTGTGCTCACGGCGGCGCGCGAACACGCTGATGTCATCGAAGACTCGGCGATGTCCGTTGCCGATCTGACCGGAGTGATCGACGCGTTCAAGGCAGTGGTTCTCCGACGGGCCGCCGTGCCGTTCCCGACCGACCCCCTCGAGCAGTTGAAGGCATCGATTCGCGCCGTGTTCGAGAGCTGGGAAGGCCAGCGAGCACAGGATTATCGACGCGCCGCCGGCATCGCCGACGATCTCGGGACCGCGGTCAACATCGTGGCCATGGTGTTCGGCAACTTCGGCGACGATTCGGCGACCGGGGTCGCGATGTCGCGCAACGCCACCACCGGAGCACCTGGAATCGAAGGTGACTTCTTGGTCAACGCGCAAGGTGAGGACGTCGTCGCCGGAATTCGTCAGACTCGCCCGATCGAGGAACTCGCCGACGTCATGCCGGAGATGAGCGAACAGTTCACACAGATCGCGCAGCGGCTCGAAGGTCACTACCGCGACATGCAGGACATGGAGTTCACCGTCGAGCGCGGCAAGCTTTGGCTGCTGCAGACTCGCGACGGCAAACGCACGGCACAGGCCGCGGTGCGCATCGCTGTTGACCTCGTCGCGGAAGGCGTCATCGGGCGCGAGGAGGCGGTGTCTCGCATCACCCCTGAACATCTCGAATCCCTGTTGCATCCGCAGTTCAGGGCATCGGCGAAGGCCGGCGCGACGAAGATCGCCACCGGGCTCAACGTGTCGCCCGGCGCAGCGGTCGGTCAGATCGCGTTCGATCCCGACCTTGCCGTTCGCTGGGCCGAGGAGGGCCGATCGGTCATCCTCGTTCGTCCTGAGACCCGCCCCGACGATGTGCACGGCATGCTCGCAGCGGTCGGGATCCTGACCTCCAGTGGCGGTCGCACGAGCCACGCCGCGCTCGTCGCCCGCCAGTTCGGTCGACCCGCCATCGTTGGCGCATCGGAACTGAAGATCAATCTCAGCTCTCGTATCGTCAGCGTCAACGCCGACCAGTTCGTCGAAGGCGACTGGCTCTCGCTCGACGGGACCACCGGCGAGGTGTTCGCCGGGCGGGTCGAGACGAGCGACCCCGATCTTGATGATCCATCGTTGGCACAACTGCTCGGCTGGGCCGACGAGATCCGGACGCTGGGTGTCCGCGCCAATGCCGACGAGGGCAGTGATGCACTGCGCGCGCGCCAGCTCGGTGCCGAGGGAATCGGCCTCTGTCGTACCGAGCACATGTTCTTCGGTGTCGATCGACTGCCGGTCGTCCAGCGGATGATCACCGCACCAACCGAGCCGGAGCGCAACGCCGCCGTCGCCGAGCTGCTCCCGTTCCAACGCCACGACTTCATCGAGTTGTTTCGGGCGATGGACGGCCAGCCGGTGGTCATTCGGTTGCTCGATCCTCCGTTGCACGAATTCCTGCCGAGCCGGGACGAGCTGCAGAGCCAGATCACCGATCTCCAGCTACGACTCCGCTCTGCGCCTGATCTGGCCACGATGAACGACCTGCTCAAACAACTCGACGCAGCAACAACACTGCTGGGCCAAGTCGACAGTCGTCGTGAGTCCAACCCGATGCTCGGTCTCCGCGGCGTCCGCCTCGGCATGCTGTACCCCGAGATCACACGCATCCAAGCGCGTGCGATCTTCGAAGCGGTGGCCGAAGTGGCTGCTGAGGGGATCGACGCACGGCCTGAGGTGATGGTGCCGCTGGTGTGTGAGGCGGCGGAGCTCGCGGCACAGCGCGCGGTCATCGAGGCCGAGGCCGAAGCAGTGATGGCCGAACGAGACATCGAGGTGCCCGTGGTCATCGGCACGATGATCGAGATCCCGCGCGCTGCCCTCGTCGCAAAGGAGATCGCGGCGCACGCCGACTTCTTCTCGTTCGGGACGAACGATCTCACGCAGACGACGTTCGGGATGAGTCGCGATGATGCCGAAACGAGCTTCCTCAGCAACTACCTCGAGCAGGGCATCCTCGAAGCCAATCCGTTCGCGACACTTGATGCAAAAGGTGTTGGCAGGCTGATCGACACAGCGTTGTCGTCGGCGCGCACGCTCAGCCCAGATCTGGTCGCCGGGGTGTGCGGCGAACATGGCGGCGATCCAGCGTCCATCGCGCTGTGTCACGGCTACGGGCTGACCTATGTGAGCTGTTCGCCGTTCCGTGTCCCCGTCGCTCGTCTCTCGGCGGCACACGCTGCGCTGAACGCCCGCGACTCGGTCACCGACTGAGAGCGCTCACCGCGCCCTCAACGCGACTTCAGTCCAATCGAGTGGGCTCCGGAGTGCCTGCTGGTATAGCTGGCGAGGTTGCCGATGTAGTTGGCCCGCTCGAACGCGGCCGGATCCGCGGAGGCATCGCTGCGGACAGCACCGCGCATCTGCTCGACTGACTCGTAGTCGTGCTCGACCATCCAGTCCCGGAGCTGCTCCTCCATCGTGGCGACATGCGATGCGCCGTTGCGCAGGAGCGACGATGTCGCCATCGCAACGTCAGCGCCGACCAGTAGAAGCTTCGCGACGTCGAAACCGCTGTGAACACCAGTCGACGCAGCGATCGACATCGAGAGATGTTCGCGCATGATGCCGGCCCAGCGCAGTGGCAGACGGAGCTCCTCGGGTGTGCTGAGCGACAGGCGGGGCTGGACACTCAACGTCTCGAGGTCGAGGTCCGGTTGGTAGAACCGATTGAACATCACGATGCCGGCCGCGCCGGCCTCCTGCACGCTGATCAGGAACGAGGCCAGCGACGAGTAAAACGGTGAGATCTTCACCGCCAGCGGAATGTTCAGTTCGTCGGCCAAGATCGCAATCAACCCGAACTGTTCGGACTCGAGCGACATGGACGACACGATCGGGTCGGCGGCGACGTTGTACAGGTTGACCTCGATGGCATCTGCGCCGGCGTCTTCGAGCAGCGTGCCGTAGCGCAGCCAGCCGCCGATGCTTGCACCGTTGAGGCTCGCGATCAGCGGCACGTCGACGGCTGCCTTCGCCGACTCGACGTGTGCGAGGTAGCGATCGACACCCGACTCGTGGTTGATGTCGGGAAAGAAGTCAGTCGCCTCGCCGAAGCTGTCGGCGTTGACCGAGAGCAATCGATCGATTTCGTTGGCCTCGTGCTCGATCTGTTCCTCGAACAAGGAGGGCAGCACGATCGCGCCGACGCCGTGCCGTTCGAGTTCGATCACGCCGTCGATCTCGCCGGTCAGTGGGCTCGGGGATGCCACGATCGGTGACCTGAGCCGAAGCCCCAGGTAGTCGCTGTGGAGATCGGTCATCGCTGATCCTCTCGGTCGTCGGACGTGACGGGTGGATGAGAAAGTTCGACCGCTGTTTCGATCGGGTCGTCGTGGTGGACGCTCGGGATGCGTCGCTCGACGGAGCTGAGCTGTTCGTAGTACCGCCACCGCTCGTCGATGGCGTCCTGTGCGAGGTCGAGCAGCATGTCGGACCGCTCGGGATTGGAACGGGCGAGCATCGCGTATCGAGCTTCCTGGAGCGCGAAGTCGCGCAGCGGAATGCTCGGCGCGGCTGAGTCGAGTTGGAAGGGATGCTCGTGGTCGTCGGTGGACGGGCGATAGCGATACAGCGGCCAGTACCCGGACTTGACGGCCTGTTTCTGATGGGTCATCGACGTGGTCATGTCGATGCCGTGGGCGATACAGGTCGAATACGCGATGACGAGCGACGGGCCATCCCAGGCGTCGGCCTCCATCAGGGCTTTCACGGTTTGAATGTCGCTTCCGCCGATGGCGACCTGCGCGACGTACACGTCGCCGTACTGCCTCGCGACGGAGCCGAGGTCCTTCTTGCCGGTGTTCTTCCCGGCGGTGGCGAACTTGGCGATGGCTCCAAGCGGGGTGGCCTTCGAGGCCTGCCCGCCAGTGTTGGAGTACACCTCGGTGTCCAAGACGAGCAAGTTGACGTTGCGTCCACTTGACAGCACCTGGTCGACGCCGCCAAATCCGATGTCGTACGCCCATCCATCGCCACCGACGATCCACGTACTCGTCGAGGTCAGCTCGTCGGCAATCGCTGCGAGGCGACGGGCCGGCTCACTGTCGAGCTGTGCCAGCTGCGCGTGAAGGTCGGCGATTCGTTGTCGTTGTTCGTCGACGCCGTCCTCGGTGGCGTGCGTGTTGGCCAGGATGGCCTCGACGACGTCGGCTCCGATGTCGTCGGCGAGTTCGAGGGCCAATCGCCGCGCTTCGGCTTGGTGGTGTTCGATGCCGAGGCGCATCCCGAGACCGAACTCGGCGTTGTCCTCGAAGAGCGAGTTCGACCATGCCGGCCCGCGACCGTCGCTGTTCTGTGACCACGGTGTGGTCGGCAGATTGCCGCCATAGATCGACGAACACCCTGTGGCATTCGCGACGACGAGCCGTGAGCCGAACAGTTGGGTCAGCAACTTCAGGTACGGCGTCTCGCCACAGCCGGAACACGCGCCGGAGAACTCGAACAGCGGCTCGAGCAGCTGGGAGTTCTTGACCGAATCGTGCCCGATCGATGACCGGTCGAGTTCCGGAATCGACTGGAAGAAGTCCCACCGCGAGCGCTCGACATCGCGGTGCTCCTCCGCCGGGGCCATGTTGATCGACTTGCGTTTGATCTCGGTCTTGTCCTTCGCCGGGCAGACGTCGACGCAGACACCGCAGCCGGTGCAGTCGTCGGGAGCGACCTGGATCGTCATGCGGTGGTCATCGAGCTCGCGCGAACGGAACGACTTGCTGAGGAACCCTTCGGGGGCACCGGAAATGGCGTCGGGAGTGAATGCCTTCATGCGGATTGCCGCATGCGGACAGACGATCGCGCACTTTCCGCAGTCGATGCAGAGGTCCGGCTCCCAGATGGGCAGCTCGGCCGCGAGCTTTCTCTTTTCGAACTGTGTCGTGCCGGTGGGGAAGGTGCCGTCGACTGGCAGCGCTGACACGGGCAGCAGATCACCTTGACCCGCGATGAGAGTGGCGGTGACCCGATCGACGAACTCGGCATCAGCGTGGTGGGCGCTGGCGATGAGCACTCCCGGAGCGTCGTCTGCGACATCGGAGTGTTGGGTCGGCACCGAGACTTCCTGCAACTCGGCGAGTGCCCGAGTCACCGCCTGCTGGTTGCGTTCGACGATCGAATGGCCCCGTCGGCCGTAGGTGTCGCTGATCGACTGGTTGATCGCGGCGATCGCGTCGTCGAGCGGAAGGATGTCGGTGAGGGCGAAGTAGCACGGTTGCATCACCATGTTGATGCGCCCGGGCATTTTGAGTTCGGCAGCGATTTTCGCGGCGTCGACGGTGAAGACGCGCAGCCCCTTGTCGATGATCGCCCGTCGAGCCCGACTGGGGAGATGGGACCAGACCTCGGTGGGGCCGTACGGAGCGTTGAGGAGCAGCGTTCCGCCGGGGAGCGCGGTCGCCGTGACGTCGAAGCGGTCGAGGAGACCGAATTGGTGACACGCGACGAGATCGGCCTCGCCGACGAGGTACGTCGACTGAATCGGGTCCGGTCCGAACCGGAGGTGGGAGACCGTCATCGACCCGGCCTTCTTGGAGTCGTAGACGAAGTAGCCCTGTGCATGCAGCGGGGTCTTCGATCCGATGATCTTCACGGTCGACTTGTTTGCGCCGACCGTGCCGTCACTGCCCAGGGCATAGAACACTGCCGATCGGTTGCCGGTGTCGATACGGAATGAGTCGTCGACGGCGAGGCTCGAATTACTGACGTCGTCGATGATCCCGATGGTGAAGCGTCGCTTCGGTGAATCCGCTTCGAGTTCGCGGAACACTGCGTCGACCATCGCGGGGTTGAACTCTTTCGAACCGAGTCCGTATCGACCACCGATGACCTTGACGCCGCTTCGATCAGACTCCGCCAGCGTGGTCACGACATCCTGGAAGAGTGGTTCGCCCACCGATCCTGGCTCCTTGGTCCGGTCGAGCACCGCGATCGATCGGACCGATGGCGGCAGCGCGGCGAGGAACTCCTCGATCGGGAAGGGCCGGAAGAGCCGGATCGTTGCGACGCCGACCCGTTCACCGCTCGCGACGAGGTGGTCGACGGTTTCTCGGCAGGCACCTGCGCCTGATCCCATGATGACGATCACCCGTTCAGCGTCTGGCGCCCCGGCGTAGTCGACCAACTGGTAGCTCCGGCCGGTCGACTCGGCCAATTCGGCGAAGAGGTCGGTGACGGAGCCGGGGACCGACTCGTGGAAGGGAGTTGCGGCCTCGCGGGCCTGGAAGAAGACGTCCGGGTTTTGAGCCGTGCCGCGCACCACTGGAGCGCTCGGACGAAGGCGACGCAGCTTGTGTGCGGTCACGTCGTCCGGACGGACGAGCTTGGCTAGCACATCGTCGTCGAGCAGCTGGATGCGGTTGATCTCGTGCGACGTCCTGAACCCGTCGAAGAAGTGCAGGAACGGCACCCGAGTGCGCAGCGAGGCGGCGTGGGACACCGCGGCGAAATCGTGTGCTTCCTGCACCGAGCTGGCGCACAGCATGGCGAAGCCGGTCGAACGCGCCGCCATCACGTCGCTGTGGTCACCGAAGATCGAGAGTGCGTGGGTGGCCAACGATCGAGCAGCGACGTGGATCACCGTCGGAGTCAGTTCGCCCGCGATCTTGAACATGTTTGGCAACATGAGCAGGAGTCCCTGCGAGGCCGTGAACGTCGTGGCGAGCGCCCCGGTCTGCAAGGCACCGTGGAGTACGCCTGCGGCTCCCGCCTCGGACTGCATCTCGATGACCTCCGGGACGCTGCCCCAGCGGTTGGGTCGATCGGCGGAGGCCCAGGCATCTGCCAGTTCGCCCATTGGCGAAGCCGGCGTGATCGGATAGATCGCCACGACCTCCGACAATGCATAGGCGACGCGTGCGGCCGCCTCGTTTCCATCGATGCAGGCGGAGGGCATCCTGACAGCATGTGCGCGCCGACGGGTTCGGTGAGAGAGTCCAAAGTCCTGACTGTGGACGACGTGACAATCGGCCCTGTTGGGGTTCACTGCCGTCGGTCATCGTGGAATCCGTCCATGTACTGAGGAGGATTCTGAAATGACAGCAACGCCGCCGGTGGGCGATCAATCGCCCGGGTTGACTCGTGTGGGGGTCGCTGCGAGCCAGTTCAGCTACCACGCCCGGATGACCGCGGTCTTCGCCGTGGCCGGCGAGTCTCAAGAGAGTGCCGCCGAGGCGGTACTGGCCTGGACGATGCTCAAGCGACAGTGGCCCGACGTCGCGGACGCTGCGACAGGAGTTGGCGCCGAACTCATCGATGCACGAGTGGCCTCGTTGTCCGAGGAGTCTCGGACTGCTGTGCTCACCCGGGCGAACGGCTTGGCCCTTGACATCGAGGCGCACTACGTCAGTGTGGGCTGCACCGCCGAGGCAACCCTGTACGCCGAGGTGGCCGAAGCGGTCGCCGAAGCGGTTGCCGAGTTGGTGGACCGATGAACGGCGGCGTTACACGCGGTCGGTGATGGTGACGCCGTGGCGTGTGTGGCGAATGAATCCTTCGAGCCAGACCGCTGACAAGAGCGACCATCGTCACCGGCACGGCGCGCCGCGCAGGGTGCGGGTTGACGGTGAGCGTCAGCACCGCGATCGACAGCGCCACGCTGGCCGTGGCTCCGCCGACGAGCCATGCCGTCGGTGCGGGGTCCGCCCGTCGGCGGCATGCTCGATCAGTCCCTCCATGCCGGCACCTGCTGCTGACACGCCGATGGCGAGCGGGAGGTGGGCGAACATCCAGGCAGTCGGCGCTCGGCCTGCTTTCGGGACTCTTCCACCGACGAAGTCGAAGTAGTTCCACCAGAAGCCGAACCCGATCGACAAGGCCAGCAGTCCTGTGGTGATCGAGATGAAGGTGTGATCGATGGCACCGATGCCGTTGACCACGCCGACCACGACTTCGCCGAGAACGATGATCGTGAAGAGGCCGAACCGTTCAACGAGAGACTCTGTCGGGGCCATGGCTGCCGCCGTCGCTTCGTCTCGTGGCCGCATCGTCATGACGAGCTGGCCAATCAACGTTCCGGGGTGTCGAACCGGCGAACGTCGAACCACTGCCACGTGATGAACAGCAGCAACAGCGTGTAGACGATGGCGAAGCCGCGGCCGTCGGCGGGATCGTCGGCGGCGTGACCGGCAAAGACGGCCAAGAGCACGAGCAGCGCCATCTGGACGAAGATGTAGGTCCGGCTCCGTCCGTCCTCGCCGCCGTGAAGGTCGTGGTAGAGCGTGCCGTTGATCCAAGCAATCCAGACGAGTCCGAAGACGACGACGAAGTCGCGGAGCCCCGTCCACGTCGTGTGTCCGGCGAGCGTGTGCGCGAGCTGGCCGATCAACACGACGAAGACCAGGTCGTAGAACAGCTCGACGAAGCTCACTGACCTGTCCTCGACCACGTCTCCGTGTGCTCGGGGCGGTCGGAACCATCGTTGTGCGGCGGTGGCGTTGGTCATCGACGGCATCAGTCGTACCAGTTGAGGGTGGTGCGCATCGCCGTTTCGTAGTCTTCGAATGACATGGACGACTTGGCGCCAACGATCATCTCGGCATCGGCTCCGACCAGTGTTCGGAACGGTGTCGTCGCGTCGAGTGCCGCTCTGGCAATTGCATCGGCCACGTCCTGCGGATTCTGCGGACCGTCGGAGTCGAGGCTGCCGAGCGCCGCGCGGAGCGTCAACGCCTTGGCCTCGAAGTCGGATCCTTCCCACCCGCTTGGGCGGACGATGTTGGAACCGAACTCGGTCGTCGGGAAGCGGCCGGGCTCAATGAGGTGGACCCGAATACCAGCGGGCGCGGCTTCCCAATGCAGCGCTTCGGACATTGCTTCGAGCGCGTGTTTTGATGCGGCGTACGCGCCGCCGAACGGCGATGTCGCGAGTCCGACCACGCTGCTGACATTGACGACGACGCCATGCCCGCGTTCGCGCCAGGCCGGCATGACGGCGCGGATCGTTCGCAACGGTCCGACGACGTTGGTGTCGAGCTGGCGGTGCATCAACTCGTCGTCGATCAGTTCCAGTGCGCTCTGAACTTCAAAACCAGCGTTGTTGACGAGGACGTCGATCGACCCTGCATCGGCAAGGGCGTCGTTCACCGAATCGGGGCTACACACGTCGAGGTGTCGCACCTCGATGTCGAGGTCCCCGGCTTCTGCAAGAAGGTCGTCGCCCTTGGAGAGGTTGCGCATCGTCGCGATGACGTGGTGTCCCTGCTTCGCGAGTGTGAGCGCAGCGAGTCGGCCGAAACCGCTGTTGCTGCCCGTGATGAGAATGCGTGAGGGCTCCATGGATACTCCTGAGCGAGATGGGGACGGAACGCTGACACAATCGGGTGAATGTGTCAAACCGCAGGAGCGAGCAGGAGTACCTCCGAACGCGAGCCGTCACGCGCGGTTCGCTACTCTTTGGAACGGCGTACCAATGAGGTTTGGCCGTCGCGCAGCGAC
>CAXMZV010000050.1:0-13352 GCA_964199985.1 Candidatus Ilumatobacter isfjordensis
GATCGGGTGCAGGGTCGTGGATCGTTCAAGGAGCTCCCGCAGCACATCGGCATGACGAACGATGACCGGCACCTCGAAGCCGAAGTGCTCAGCAATCGCCGCCTCGATCGCCGCCTCGGTATCACCTCGTTCCGGACGGTCGTCGCTGAAGATGATGTTGCCGCTTTGGATGTAGGTCGCGACATCGGCCAGACCCAACTCCTCCGTGCACAACGTGCGCAGTTCGGCCATCAGTACCTTGCGGTGCCCACCCACGTTGATCCCCCGTAACAGCGCGATGCGTCGAACACTCATCGGTCCAGCATGGCCGCCCGCGACGAAATCCACCGGCCGGTTGCTAGAAAGCAGGCATGGCCGATCCGTTCACCAACGAACCGATTCCGACCGACCACCTTCCACGACTCACCGACGACGCATTCGTGCCCGTCGACCCCCGCTACCTCCGAGTGAGTCTCACCGGCGTCGCGCTGACGGCGATCGTCGTCACAACTGGCACCGTGGTCATCGCGATGCGATCGGCTGACAGCGTTCCACCGCTGCTCATCGGTGGCGCCGCCCTCCTGGTTCTTCTCGTGGTGGCCGTCGGCAGGGTGCTCGAAGTCCGGCGCCTCGCTTATCAGCTTCGCGAACACGACCTGTCGCTGCGCAGCGGTGTGATCAGCCACCGAGTCGAGTCGCTCCCGTTCAGCCGCGTCCAGCACGTCAACATCCACCGCGGCCCAATCGAGCGATCGCTGGGTCTCGCCACGCTGCAGGTCAGCACAGCGGGCCCCGACATCAACATCCCCGGCCTGGCGCGAGCCGATGCCGAGCGGATCAAGCTCCTCGTCACCGAGCGTGCCGACGTGGTCGACGACGAGCCGCCGTTGCCACCGACCTCACCACTGCCGCCACCGCCGGGATGATCGACCTCACCGTTCCGCAACGCCAATCGCCCTTGGCGATCGTGTTTCTCGGACTGCGCATCCTCCGCTCGTTGGGCATTGCGCAACTCGTGATCATCGCGCTGTTCATCTTCCGCGCGCCCTTCGATGGGCTGCTGAGCGTGCTGCCGTTCGTCATCATCGTCGCGTTCGGCGGATTCTCGGCGCTGGCCTGGTGGCGCTACACGTTCCAGCTCATCGACGGTGAGTTGGTCGTCACCAAGGGAGTCATTCGTATCGCTCGGCTGAACGTGCCGATCGAGCGAATTCAGAGCATCGCCATCGAGCAACAGTTGCTGCACCGGCTGACCGGGTTGGTCAAGGTCACCGTCGACACCGCCGGCAGCAGTGAAGCGGAATTCGTCATCGATGCCATCGCCCGACCAGTCGCCGAGGAGTTGCAGCGCCAGGCCGTGACAGCGGTTCCCACGCCAACGAAGATCGGCGCCGCACTGCCTCCACCGGTACTTGCCGAGGACCGAGTGGTCTTCACCCACGACGGGCGCCGGCTCCTCGTGATGGCGCTCACGATGTGGCCACTCACGGGAATACTCGTGCTCGGCCCACTTCTCGCATTCGGGGACGACATCTTCGATCGAGTCCCCGACGTCGGGCTCGACGAGGCGACGTTCCGATGGTGGTGGGTACCTGTCGGCGTCGCTGTCTTTACCGTGTTCAGCATCGTGCTCAACATCATCCGGGTCTTCCTGCAGGACTGGGAGCTGACGCTGCGATCGAGCACCACCAGCCTCCGCCGCACATCGGGCCTGCTGTCGCGAACGAGCACGGCGAGCAGCGTCGATCGCATCCAGATGGTGACGAGCGCCCAGAACCTGCTCCAACGACGCGCTGGCCTGCGAGGCGTCGAACTCGCGACCGTCGGTCAGCGCAACCTCTTGCTCGGTGGGTGTGACGGTGCACAGTTCACGACGGTGACGACACTGGCCGCGGTGACGCCGATCGACGAGCTGGTTCTCGACCGACGGATTCATCCTGCGGCGATCTGGCTGGCGGTTCGCAACACCGCTGTGGTCTGCGTGGTGTTGACCGGTGCACTGTTCTGGCTCGTCGGCTGGTGGTCGCTGCTGGCACTCAGTCCAGTTCCACTTGTGTGGACCACCACACGACTGAATGTCGCCAACTTCCGGTGGGGCCTCGGTCATCAGCTCGCCAGCTCGAGCCAGGTCCTCTCGTCGGCCACCCAACAGGCACTGCTGCACAAGACGAACGCCGTCGACGTGACTCAGTCGATCTTCGAACGACGCCGTGGACTGGGCCGCATTCACCTGACGACTGCATCCGGTGCAATCTCGATCGGGATGATCCCAATCGACGAAGCGCACGCGGCCCGCGACATGATTCTCCACGCGGTCGAGACCGACACGCGACCCTGGATCTGAGCGGTCAGCCGCCCGGCACGCGGCGGCCACGCCTCATGCAGGGCTCGCGGCGTGCTCGTCGACCGTCCGTCGACCAGCAGGACTCCGAGTCACGATTGCGAAGGTCAACAGGAACAATCCGGCCGACCCGGTGAGCGCGATCGGCAACGTGCTCCACTGCGCCACGGCACCGAGCGCCACCCCGCCGGCGATCTCGCCGACCGATTCGGCCTGTCCGAGGAACGACTGGACGGTGGCGCGCACATTGCTCGGAGTACGGCGGTTCACCCAGATCGTGGCCACCGCCGGGATGATCGCCCAGCCGATGCCTCGAACGACGAACGTGCCGGCAACGCCAACCCACACGTTCGGCGGCCACGCCAACACAATCGTCCCCGCCACAGCAAGTCCGACGCCCCACAGGTAGAAACGCCGCGGCGCGCCCTCGTCCCCGACTCGCGTCTCGATGAAGCGCAGGGCGAGAACACCCGCGAGCAGGCCGACGACGCCAAGCAAGGTAAACCACACGATGGGATTGGCGGTGTCAGGGAAGCCAAGGTCGATCAGCCGTCGGTTGAAGAGGCGGTCGACGGCTTCGGCACCACTGTTCAGCGTGAGGGTGGCACCGAGCACGAGGAAGATCTGCGTGTCGTGGCGCGCCAGGCTCACGCCTTCTTTGAAGATCGCCTTCGACTCGGCAAACCGGTTCTCGGTGACCGGCGTGAAATTGTGCTCGGTGAACAGCAGCGCAACGAACAGCCCAAGCACCAAGCGCAGCATCCCCATCACGATCATCGCCGTTGCAAGGTCGGTCGCCCAGGCGAGCACGCCTGCGGCTGCAAGACCGACGATCCCGCCGAAGAGCCGCCAACGCTCGCGACGAGCGAGGACCTGATCGATGCGCGACGGGTCGTCGAGCTCGTCGGTGATCCACGCCACGTCCGCGCCGCTCATGAACGTGAAACCGACACCCCAGGCGACTTGCGTGAGCAACAGTGGAACGAACTCAGTGGTCAAGCCGACTGCAGCGAACGACAGGCCCATGATCACGTGTGAGATCACAATCGAGCGCTTCCGGCTGAGGGTGTCCGCAACGACACCCGTCGGGATCTCAGCGATCAGCACCGCCACTTCGAGCGCCGTTCCAAGCAGCACCAACTGCAGCGGTTCGAGGTCGGCCTCGGTGACGAAGTAGATCAGTGCCGCAAGGCCGTAGCCGCGGAATGTCGCACTCGACAGCGCCGTCCACCACAGAAAAAACCGGAACCGGAGCACGCGTTGCCCACGCGGCGACCGTATGCCATCAGTCCAGCTCGCCAGCGAAGCGATTCCCCCCAAGCGATGACGTCAGGCGGGAGTGTGTTCGAAGTGATCGAAGGCGGCTTCCGGGAGGCAGTCGCAGCCGATGTGCCCGCCGACATCGATGTCGCGACCGACCCTGTCGATCTGGATATGCGATTCTTCGGTCACCGGACGTCGCGCCATCGTCATCACGAGCGCTTCGACTGCCACCGGATCCCATTGCGATCCGGAATGCTCACGCAGGATGGCGATCGCCTTGTCGTGACCCATGCCCGCTCGATACTGCCGTGAGTTGGCCATGGCGTCGTAGGCATCACACACCGCAACGATCCGGGCGTTCTGGCAGATCTCATGGCCGACGAGGCCGTCCGGATAGCCGCGACCGTCCATGCGCTCGTGGTGACCACGAACAGCAGGTGCGATCGAAGCGATCACGGGTGACGTCCGCACCATGCGCTCACCAATGTCGGCATGTTCGCGCATGATCTCGAACTCGCCAGGAGTGAGGCGACCCGGCTTGTTGAGAATCTCGTCCGGGACGCCAACCTTGCCCACGTCGTGGAGAATGGCGGCAAGCCCGAGGTCGCGGAGTTGCATCGCTCCGAGGCGCATCTCCTCACCGACGCGCACTGCGAGCTCCGTCGTGCGAATCACGTGGTCGCGGGTGATCGGGTCCTTCGCGTCGAGGTCGGCGATAAAGCGGTGCACGATCGGATCCATACCGACCGCCAATGCAGTGAGCGGCTCGGTGAGCAGCACGGGGCCGAGGACCTGCTCCATCGTCTCACCCCGCCGATAGACGACGAGGGCTCCGACGGTGCCGAACAAGACGCCAACCGTGTCAAAGGTGTGGGCCAGCCAGAAGCCTGCGTCATACGGCTGCGCCGTCAGCCAGACGAGCGCCGACGCGGCAACGAGACCGAGACCGAGCGAGACGACCAGTGGGCTGCGGCGCTGGGCGACTCGAGCCAGCATGAGATGGCGCCGCGACATGACAATGGCGCCGAGAACCGAAGCAATGGCAATCCCAATCGCCACCGGGTTCCGCATCTCGAAGGATGGAAATGCGTTCGGTGCGAGCAGCAAGGCGAGCGAGAGGGCGGTGATGCCAGCGACACCCGTCGCAATCCAGGTTCGCCACTGCCGACGCAGCCAATGAGCGCCAGTTGAGTGACGCGCGAGGAACGGTGCAACGGCGACGAGGCCAACGGGGATCGCGAGGAGCACCGATGCGGTCGTGGCGCTGTTCTCATCGAACAGCACGTCGGGCGTCGTGATGCCGTGAGAAAGCGGCAGCACCGAGACGGCGTAGAAGAATGTTCCGAGGCAGGCGAGTTCGGCTTCGTTGGTGCGAAACGCGCGCCGAATCACCGCCGTCGAGGTGATCACACAGATCGATGCAGTCAGAGTGACGCAGAAGAACAACATCTCGGGCGACTCGAAGCGGAACGACGAGGCGAACCACACCGACACCACAACTTGCGCGGCGACGGGAACGATCCACGTGAGTGCCCACAGTGCGCGCATCGATCGGGACGGAGCGGTCGAAGTCGCCATGTGACATGCATCGGCCGTAGATCCGTACCACTCGACGCATTCTTTCTCAAGAAATGATCAAGTTCAAGAACGTGTCAAGACGTTCACATGGCCTGTCGCAGGACGTCGACGGCGCGTTCGAGCTCTGTGGTCATCGTGGTGCAATGCACGGACAGACGCAGTAACGGCGGCAGGTTGCGGCGCTCCACGTCGTAGCGCGATGAGCCGACGAACGTGACCGACGCGTTGACAC
Organism: Candidatus Ilumatobacter isfjordensis; assembly: GCA_964199985.1. GTDB lineage: Bacteria > Actinomycetota > Acidimicrobiia > Acidimicrobiales > Ilumatobacteraceae > Ilumatobacter_A > Ilumatobacter_A isfjordensis. The sequence goes on from CAXMZV010000050.1 coordinate 5,394, forward strand.
CGGCATCTGCGAGCGCTGCCTGCAGGTCCGTCGACGGGGCCGACGACGTTGCTGTCGTGACGATGCCCGATTGCTCGATGCCTTCGTCGTAGACGGTCAGCCCGATGTCGGCGAGCATCACGCGGAGCTGCGCCGCTCGGTCGGTGATCGTTGCCTGGATCCGGTCGAGTCCGATCTCGAGGGCGACATCGACGGCGGCACCGAAGCCGAGCCAGCCGGCATGGCTGTACTCCCAGTACTCGAAACGTTGAGCGCCATCGGCGAGCGTGTAGTCGTCAGTGCTCGACCAGTCGGCGCCGTGGTGGTCGGGTTGGGAGGGGGTGACTCGATCGAGGATCGACGTGCGCGCGTAGAGAAAGCCCGTGCCGCGCGGACCGCGCAAGAACTTGCGGCCGGTAGCCGACAGGAAGTCGCAACCGATTTCATCGACGTCGACGACGCGTTGGCCGACGCTCTGACACGCGTCGAGTAGATATGGCACATTGGCCGCGCGGGCCAGGCGCCCGACCTCGACCGCAGGGTTCACGAGGCCACCGTTGGTCGGTACGTGAGTGAGCGAGATGAGCGCGACGTCGTCGGCTCGTTCGAGCCGCTGCGCCAACGCCTCGACGGAGACCTGCCCGTGTTCATCGCTCGACACTCGATCGATCACGATGCCGCGCGTCTTGGCTGCGTGGATGAAGGCAATCGCGTTGGCGCCGTATTCGTGGTCGTGGACGATGATCCGCTGACCCGACTCCATTGGGATCGACCAGAACGCGGCATTCCAGGCTTCGGCCGCGCTACCGAACCGAGCGATCTCCGACGACTCGGCGCCGATCATTCGGGCGATCGACGACCACACCTCTGCTTCAGCATCGACCATCGCGTTGGCGGCCTCATAGCCGCCGATTGTGGCCTCGAGTTGTAGATGGCCAATCTGTGCGTCGAGCACACGCTGGTCGGGCAACGAGGAGCCGCAATGGTTGAGATGGATGAGTTCGTCGGTGCATCCGGGCGTGGAACTGCGAACGGCGGCGATCTCGGTTTCAGTCAGCGGCGAAGTCACCGACACGACGCTACAAGCGACGCCCATGCCAGGGTCAGCGTCCCGGCTGTCTGGCAGTTCGCGGCAGGCACGCTGATCGTGGTGGTCAGGTGAGTGCGTCAAGCAGGGCGTTCTCCACGACTTCGGTCAGGGCCGGGTGGATGTAGAAGACCGAGTGCGCGACGTCTTCGGCCTTCTGATCGAACTCCATCGCCTGAATGAGCGGCTGGATCAGCGTGGCGGCCTGCGGGCCGATGATGTGGGCGCCGACGATGAGGCCCGTCTTGGAATTGACGAGCACCTTGGCGAAGCTGGTCTCGTCGACGATTGCCCAGCCGTACGCGGTGCCGGCGTAGTCGCGCTTGCCGACGGTGAACGGAATGCCTTGCGCTTCGGCGTCCTGCTCGGTGAGGCCGACGCTCGCCACCTGCGGGTTGGAGAACACGGCGCCCGGCACGGCCTTGTAGCTCTGACGGCGGATCTGGTCGGGATGTGCAATGTTCCAGAACGCCACAGCGGCCTCGGCGTTGGCGAGGTGCTTGAGCTGGTAGCTGTTGGCGATGTCGCCAATGGCCCAGACGCCGTCAACGTTGGTGGCCATCGTGTCATCGACATTGAGCGTGCCGCGGTCGTGACACTCGAGCCCGCCGCTCTTCACGTCGAGCAGATCACTGTTCGGTTCGCGCCCGGTGGCGACGAGGAGTTCGTCGACGACGATCCGCTCGCCACCATTGGTGATGACAATGCCCTCCTCGGTGCGCTCGACCTTCGTGGGCACGTGCCCGATGCGCAGGTCGACGCGCTGGGAGAACACTTCGGTGAATCGTTCGGAGATGTCACGGTCGAAGGCCCGGAGGAGGAGGTGTGATCGGTTGATCATCGTCACCTCACTGCCAAGAGCGGAGAAGACATGGCCCATCTCGACCGCGATGAACCCGCCGCCGATGATGCCGAGACGCTTCGGCAGGTCGGGCAAGCGCATGATGGTGTCGGATGTGTGGAAGCCAGTTTCGACGAGGCCGGGGATCGGCAGAACGACTGGGCGCGCCCCTGCCGCGAGCAAGACCTGCGGCGCGGTGATGTGGCGTTGTGGACCCTCGTTCATGTCCACGTGGAAGACCTTGTCGGCAACGAAGCGGGCGGTGCCCTCGAACAGCGTGACGTTCGGAGAGCCGATGGCGCGGTACTCACGGCCACCTTCCGAGATCGAGTCGATCCGGCCGAACACGCGGTCGCGTAGTGCCGGGAAGTCGACGCCGTTGTACTGGGCGTCGACGTTCATCTTGCCGGCACGCTGAGCGGACAGCGCAGCGTCGGCAGGCATCACGAACATCTTCGACGGGATGCAGCCCACGTTGAGGCAGGTGCCGCCGTACGTTCCGCGCTCGACGATGGCGATGTTCCAGTCGCTCATGTAGTCGGGAATCGAGTTGCCGGAACCCGACCCCACGATGATCAGGTCGAATTGTTCGGTCTGAGTTTCAGTCACGCAGCGATACAACCACACTCACCGCCGTTTGTTCCCCGCCAGCCTCCGTTTGTGTACCCGCCACACGTCGCCGGCGATGCATCACGGGTACACAAACGGACAGGGCGACGTGTGGCGTGGCAGGGTGGGGTGATGTTCGAAGAGCAGGCGGGCCAGCAAGCAGGACGGTTGTCGGGAGACGGGTTCGTTCGGTGCAGTGACGGGCACGTTCGGTGGGGCGTGTTCGGCGCGGCCGGTGTGGTGTTCGTCGTGCGCGAAGACGATGGACCGAAGGTGATGCTGCAGAAGCGATCGCAGATGGCCCACGAAGGCGGCACGTGGAGCTGCGCGGGTGGCGCACTCGACCAGGGCGAGATGCCAATGGAAGGTGCGCTGCGCGAAGCCTCCGAAGAAGTTGGCCTCGCTCCGGGCACGCCGCGATTGCTCGGCGAGTACATCTTCAAGCCAGCCGTCGATTGGGCCTACACCACCGTCGTGGTCGAGGTCGACCAACGATTCGGCAGCTCGATCAACTTCGAGACCGATGCCGTCGAGTGGTTCGCCCCCGCCGACGTTGAGCAGTTGGAGCTGCACGCAGGCTTTGCCGCTGCCTGGCCCCATCTGAAGGCCATCGCCGCGTCCGCCTGAGCGTCACAACTCAGCCGATGATGTTGGCGGCGCCGTTGTTCAAGCCGACAAGGTGAGTGTCGTCGGCGAAGCGGGACATACGCCAGTTGCTGTCGGCGTCGACATGCCACTCGCTCACCGACGTGTTCTGCGGGCTGGCCACGGGCAGCTGCCGAAGATCGAGCGACGCGCCGGGCCAACGGCGCACAGCGGTCACCATGATGACGCCACCATGGCATACGACCCACACCGTCTTGCCGCGGTACTCGTTCACGACGCGATCGGTCGCCGTCATCACGCGGTCGGCGAACATCGGACCCGACTCGCCACCCGGCGACAGCGGGTTCTCCCAATCGCTCCACGGTGGGATGCCGTACTTCTCCGTGTACTGCGCAATTGTCAGCCCTTCCGCCTCACCCGACGTTCGCTCCATCAAGTCGGCGTGCTGCTCGGGCATCACGCCCAGCGGCTCGGAGATGATCTCGGCGGTGTGCACCGCACGGCGCATCGTGCTCACCAGCACAGCGTCGGGGCGCATCGATTCGTCGGCGGCGAGCCGAGCTCGCAGTGCTTCGGCCTGAGACACGCCCAGGTCGGTCAGACCGCCGCACGACTCCTGGCCGCTCAGCCAACCCTCGGCGTTCGAAGCCGATTGGCCATGACGGATCAGGATCACCCGGGTGATGTCGCTCATCGCCCCAGCATGACACTCTCACCCGGGCGTGCTCGGGTCGTCGCGCAGATGTTGTCCCGCTCCACTGGAGGTCTTCGTCTGCCAAACGGGTTGCCTGCGCGCCTGGGCCGTGATGTCCGAATCTGGCGGACAGGTGGCGGGCCCGCCGTCATAACATCGAGACCATGACCGACGCGGCGCCGACCACCACTGTCCGCACCGTGCAGGGCACGTGCCACCACGACTGTCCCGACTCGTGTGGTTGGGTCGTCACGGTGGAAGAGGCACCCGATGCAGCGCCGGTCGCGGTGAAGCTTCGTGGTTGGTCCGAGCATCCCTACTCCGCTGGCGAGCTGTGCCCCAAGGTCAACCGGTTTCTCGATCGGGTCTACAGCCCCGAGCGGATCCTCCACCCGCTGCGCCGCGTCGGGCCCAAGGGCAGCGGCGAGTTCGAGCAGGTCGCGTGGGACGACGCACTCACCGAGGTTGCTGCCAACCTGCATCGCGTCATCAAGGAACATGGCGCCGAGGCCGTGCTCCCCTACTCCGACGCCGGGAACCAGAGCCTGGTCTCTCTGATGGGGTTGAGTGGGCGGTTCTTCGGCCGTATGGGTGCCACCAAGCTGGTGCGTGCGATCTGTGGCGTCACGGTCGGCGCCGGTATGAGTAAGACGATGGGTTCTGCACGCGGGCTCGACCCGATGGAACACGAGCACAGCAAGCTCATCATCCTGTGGGGCACCAACACCCGACTGACCAATCGTCACCTCTGGCCGACCATCGAGACAGCTCGAGCCAACGGCGCCAGGCTCGTCGTGATCGACCCGATTCGCACCCTCACTGCAGACGCTCTCGATCCCGTTGCGGGCGACCAGTTCATCCAGCCGCTACCTGGCACCGACATCGCGATGATGCTGGCCGTGATGCATGTACTGATTCGCGACGGTCTCACCAACGAACCGTGGATCGCCGAGCACGCGCTTGGCTTCAACGAGCTCCGCGACGCGGTGGCCGACTGGACCCCGGAACGCGCCGCAGAAGCCTGCGGGGTCGACGCCACCGTCATCACTCGGCTCGCACACGACTACGCAACAGTTCGTCCTGCAGGGATTCGCACCCTGGTCGGACCGGAACACCACGAGAACGGTGCCATGTTCCACCGGACGCTTGCCTGCCTTCCTGCGCTGACCGGCGCATGGGCCGAACGTGGCGGCGGGTTGTCGAAGAGCACCGGGGCCTGGACCGAGAGCAACGTCGACGTCGACGCAATGTTGCGGCCCGACATGGAGGTCGGTGACGCCCGCACGCTCAACATGAGCCGCCTTGGTGAGATCCTGACGCATCCGCACGCTGGCGAAGCCGACGGCCCGGCAGTGCACGCGTTCATCAACTGGAATTGCAATCCGGTCGTGACCACGCCGAATGCCGAGGCGACGCGACGCGGTCTGCTCCGCGACGACCTCTTCACAGTGGTGCACGAACAGTTCATGACCGACACCGCGCGCTACGCCGACATCGTGCTGCCGGCGACCACGCAGATCGAAGCTGACGACATCGTCCTGTCGTGGGGTTCGCTGCACATCAACTACAACCACGCAGCGATCGACCCGCCTGGCGAAGCGGTGAACAACACCGAACTGTTCCGGCGCCTTGCTGCGGCGATGGAGTACACCGAGCCTGCGCTCTTCGACGACGACGACACGATCATGCGTGAGGCGCTCCCCACCATCGACATCGATGCACTGCGCTCATCGGGCTGGCTCCGAGCGGACTACCCCGACGACGGTCGTCCCTTCGGCGACGGCGACTTCGACACGCCAACCGGACGCGTCCACCTTTCGTCCGACGAATTGGAAGCGATGGGTCAGCCGCGAGTACCGACCTACGTTGCGCCGAATGAAGGGCCTGGCGGTGACGCCAAGCTTGTCGCCGAATTCCCGCTCCAGCTCCTCACCCCGAAACACCATGCTCGTTTCCTGAACTCCGGGTACTCCCACCTACCGAAGCACGGGCCTGCCGAGGGTGGCCCGTTCGTCGAACTCTGTGCTGCCGATGCTGCGCATCGGCAGCTCGTCGACGGTGACGTGGCTCGTGTCTGGAACCGCAGGGGGTCGATCGAGGTGCCGGTGAAGATCACCGATCGACTCCGCCCGGGCGTCGTCGCAATCCCGTGGGGATGGTGGAGCGCACAGCACTCAGACGGCAAGACCGTCAACGCACTCACCAACGACACCCTCACCGAGTGGGGCGGCGGCGTCGCGTTCTGGGACACCCTGGTCGAGGTGGGCCACCCCGCCTGATCCTGTTCAGAGCGGCGTGTTGGACAGCCGCAAAATCGTCGTCGTTGTGGTCGTCGTCGTGATGTCGAGCCGCTGCGTGAACAGGACCTGGACGTCATCTGTCGTGCCCAGCAATTCGTCGATCGAATCGACAAGCCCGGTGGCGTCGGGCTGCTCGGGTCCTGTGAGATTCACGACGACCCGACCGTCGACCACCGTGAGACCCCGCACGACGACCTCGTTGGCCGTGGCCCATTCGCTGACCACGACCTCGACTCGGGCCAACAGCACCTCGTCCGTTGTGAGTTCGGGTTCACCGTTCGGGACGTCCTCGCGCTTCAACCAGGTCAGCTGGACTTCGAAGGTCTGCTCGAGATCTGCATCAAGCCGTTCGATCAGCGACGCGACCGACGGCGCGTCACCCACACCACTGGCGTCAACCCGGACCACGCCATCCGCGATCGTCAGCGCATCGCGTCGTCGACCGCTCGGGGGCGCATCCTCGGCTAACCAGTCGTCGACGATGGCCTCGACAGCGGTCTGTTGGCGTTCCTCGTCGGAAACGATCGTGGTCGTCGGCGCAACCGTCGTCGTGGTGACCGCTCGTTGCACCTGATCCCATTCCGTCGACACGATCCGGTCCTCGCCGTACTCCGCCTGCATCGCCTCAACGAGGAGCGTTTGGTCAATGGGGGCGTCGAAGCTTCGGATCGAGACGAGGATGCGGTCACCCTCGAATGTGACCTCGGGCGAACGGGTCGGTTCCACGGTCCCCAACCACGTGGCCACGATCTGTTGCGCCTCGATCTCGCGCTCACTCTGTTCGACCGCGGACGTCGATGCATGGAACAGCGGAATCGCAATGGCGACCACCACGACGAGGACGGCGACGGAAACAGCCAGTGAGCGGAGGCCCATCGTGGCCAACCGTTTCGGTGGAACGAATCCGGTAATGACGAACACGACAACACCGGCGAGAACGATGGCCGCAAGGTTGGTCGTGTAGAGCAGCATCGCGCCGCGGGCGAACGTTGGATTGCGCGCTTCCAGGGCGATACCCACCGTGGCCAACGGCGGAATCAATGCCACGGCCACCGCCACACCCGGCAGAGAACTCGAGGCATCCTTGCGCACGGTCGCGTATGCGCCTGCCGTGCCAGCGCCCAACGCCACGACAAGGTCGCGAATGTCGGGCGCTACGCGGCTCGTGACCTCGCTGGGCAGCTCGCCGTTCATGAAGATCGCGGCGAGGACGTACGAGAGTGCGATCGAACCAATCGTGGCCAAGACCACGACGCCGAATGCGCGCAATGCCTTCCGAAAGAGGGCCATCGAAATGCACGCCGCAGTCGCGAGAACTGGCGTCATCAACGGCGCGAGCAACATGGCGCCGATGACCACCGCAGCCGAGTCCGCCGACAAGCCCATCACGGCGACGATCACCGAGAGGGTCGTCATCGTGGCGAAGCGGAACCCCCAGTGCTCTTGCCGTTTGATGGCGAGCTCCGACATCACGCGTTGGCGTTCTTCGGACTCGAGATGTCGGTGCCACCAGACTCGCGGTCGCTTCAACGTCGTGAGCGACGGATCCTTGTCGCCGGCCGTCATCGGTCCGAGGCTACGAAATGTGGAGCATGAATCAGCGACACCGCGGGCACAAGCGTCCGGGCCAGCGATCAGCGACACCATTAGCCTGGCGCGATGGCCGGGGAACTGATCTACGCATTCCGCGTCTTGCGCCTCCCGTTGCTCGATGCTGGCGGAGCTCCCATCGGCCGCGTCGAAGATCTGGTCGCCATTCCCGGCCGTCCGGTGATCTGGATGAGGCCGACGTGCCGCCCAAGATCGTCGGATTCGTGGCCTCCAGCCAGCGCCGACGCATCTT
>CAXMZV010000051.1:0-13275 GCA_964199985.1 Candidatus Ilumatobacter isfjordensis
GTTCGCTGAGCACCGCTCCGACTCCGAAGTTGCCCGCGCGGAACGATGCCCACGCTTCCTCGAATGCCACCTGCCACGGCAGCGAGAGGCCCTTCCACGCGTCGGTTGCAGTGTTCATCACCGAGAGTGAACCCGCCGCAGCGCCAAGCGCGACGACGTCACCCTCCTCGTTGGATGTCGATGGCGATGTCGATCGTCTCCTGCGGGATACCGCAGGCCAGCCCTGCCAGCGTGATCGGAACGACCGCCTCGGGTTCTGCGGTCGCTGCGCCCATCGCCAGGAGTTCGGCGTCGGGCACTCGCGACGCCAATGTCTCGATTGCGCAGTTCGCGACGTTCGGCTCGACACCCACACGCACATCGGTGAGCAGATCGAACAGCACACCGCCGACGAGCGATTCCGGCCGCTCGGTGCCAAACGTCGACGGATCGACCAGTGAGCCCTCGGGTTCACCAGCCGCTGCATCCTCGACCGGGGGTGGCTCCTCGCCGCGTTGGATCGCAATCGCGCGGTCGACCTGGTTCGCTGTCATGCCGCAGGCGAGCGCCGCCACCGTGATCGGAACGACCGCCTCGGGCTCTGCAGTCGCTGCGCCGAGCGCCAACAGCTCATCGTCCGACACGCGCGTGGCCAGTGTCTCGATGGCACAGTTCGCGACGTTTGGCGCAACGCCGACCTCCGGGCTGGTGAAGAGGTCGAACAAGACCCCGCCGACCAGCGAGGTGGGTCGCTCAGTGCCGAAGGCCGACGGGTCGACCAGCGGTCCGTCGGGCTCCTCCTCGCCCGCAACAGTGGTCGTGGGTTCCGGAGCGATGGTGGTGGTGGTCGTTGTCGTGGTCGTCGGCAGCGGTGCCGCGGCGTACACAATCTCGGTTGATTCGCCCGACGACGTGTCCGCCGTCGCGTACACCGCAATGGCGCCGGCAACCAGCGCGACGATACCGAAGAGCGCCGCCGGTGTCTGCTTGCCGGGCAAGAGCGCCGCGAGGCGAACAGAATGGGCGTTCGCCGGGCCCTGCTCCTGCGTGCCCAGCCAACCCTTCTCGTCGACCCACACCGACAGCGGCGGCATCACGACGAGCGCGGCGAGCAGTGCGATCGCCACGTTGAGCGTGACGATGATGCCGAAGTCGCGGAGCAACGGGAGTGCCGAACCAATCAGCACGGCGAACCCGCCGATGGTCGTCAACGCCGACGTGAAGAAGGCGCGGCCCGTTCGGCTGGCAGCGGTGTTGGATGCGTCGCGGGGACGGAGCCCACGCTGGCGCTCTTCGAGGTAGCGGCCGAGGATCAGCACCGAAAACTCGGCACACGACGCAATCACAAGCGGACCGCTCACCGTGGTCAGCGGACTGAGTTCGAATCCGAGGAGGCCGACGATCAGCGACGACACACCCACTGCCAGCAACACCGGCACGAGTGCGAGCAGCGCCCGCGTTGCGCTTCGAAAGCGCGCCACGAGGAAGATCCCCACGAGAATCAACGCCAAGTACGTGAGGTTGGCGCGGTTTGCCGACAGGTTCTCCAGGAGACCGATACCAACCGTGGCAAGTCCCGCCGGAGTCGCCCGCACGGCGGTCTGATCGTCGGCGAGGTCGGTCAACAGGATGCTGTCCGCAGGGAGATCAAGCGCCTCGATGCGGGCGTCCAGATCCGCGCTCAATTCCTCGACGAGCACGGCTCGTTCTTCAAGGCTGGCCGAAGCGAGACGCAAATTGACCTGCGTTGCCGTCGCATCGTCGTTCACCAGCACCTGTGCGATGTCGGGCACGACCGCCTGCGCCGCCACGGCTGCTGCGACAACGTCGGCGCTCTCCGGCGCAAGCACAGTGGCCCCATCGATGTCGATGATTTTCGCCATCGTGTTGACGAGGCTCGACGACGACACCACGTCAACTCGCTCTTCGGCGGCGATGGTGAAATCGTGGATCAGGTTGACGACGGCCGGGTCGTAGACGTTGTTGGCTTGCACGAGGATGCCGAGCGTGGTGCCGAAGCCAGTGTCTTCTTCGAGTTTGTCGATGTCCGCAACGGTCTCGCTGCCCTGGTCGATCCATTTGACGGGGTCGGACTCGATCTTCGTGCCGCCTTCGGCCAGGACACCGCCGACAAAGAGCGCCATCGCGATGATCACGAGCGGCAGGCCGAACTTGGTCGGGAGGCCACCCAGTTTCACGACGAGCTTCTCGACGTATGACACCGGGCGCTCCTCGGTGGGCTTCTTGAACTCGCGAACCCCGAGGATCGAAGCGGGTATGACGATGCCGACGATAACGAGGACCACCACGCCAACAGCGAGCAACACACCGAAGTCACGAATCATCGGAACCTTGGAGATGCGCAGCGCCAGGAACGCCAGCACACCGGCAATCGTTGCCGCGATGAGCGGCGGAGCGACGTTGGCAACCGATTCCGAGATCGGGTGCTCATCGTGGTCGAGGACAACTTCCTCTTCGATTCGATTGTGAATCTGAATCGCGAAGTCGATGCCGAGTCCGATCAGGATCGGCAGACCCGAGATCGTGACGAGCGACAAATCGATGCCGATCAGCCCCAACAGGGAGAACGACCAGAGCACGCCGATCAGCACGGCGAGCAGAGGGAGCAGGCGCCAACGAACCTTGAAGATCACAAACAGGACAATCGCCATCACTGCGAGGGCAGCGAGGCCGAGCGTCAGCATGCCGCCCTTGAGGTAGTTGTTGATCTCGGCGAGGTAGACCGGTGAGCCGGTGACGGTCAGGTCGAATCCATCGATGTTCGCGGTGTCGAGAATGGCCACGACCTTCTCGGTGCCCGCGGACTGCTCGTCGAGCGAGGCGTTGCCTTCGAGCACGATGCCGCCGACGGCGGTTGCGTTGATCGGGCCGCCTTCGACGTTGGGGAACGTCGAAGCCAACGACTTGCGGATACGGAGGTCCTCGGCCGGCGGTGCCGTGATCTCACCACTGTCTGCCGTGAAACCGGCGTTGCCGAACACCAGCAGTTCCACGTAGTCGGGATTGTCGAGCGTCTGCTCGCCGACGGCGCCGCGGCGGGCCAGGGAAATGCTGATGTCAGCGTTGCGTTCCTCGGTGCCCGCTTCGTCGCGAGCCGCAGCGGACAGCAGCGCGTTGGTGCCGACCGTACTGGTCACGGGCTCAGACGTGACCAACTCCGAGCTGAAGGTCAGCGAAGTGAGTGGCGTGACGACCGAGTACACCTCGGGCACGGCCGACAGTTCCTCGTTGAGCCGACGGAATTCAGCGAGGTTGTCGCCCTTCAGCAGGTCGCTGACATCGACGTCGGCGCCGTCCTCGGCAGTGAAGAGGAGGATGACGGTCTCGCCGCCAAAGTTGCCCTGGAACTCCACGTTGTCGATCGCTGTCTGCGAGTCAGGGTTGAGATAACTGTCCTGACCCGTGGCGAACTCGATCTGCGTTGCGCCAAAGCCCAACAGCACGGTGATCACGATGACGACGGCCAGCACCACCTTCCACTGCTTGCCGAGTCGTACACCCGCCTTGCGCCAGAACTGTTCCATGTTCACTCCCCCTCGAAGCTGACCGCCGATCGGGCGGACGCACCGATCGTAGAGCCATCCGTCACAGAACACCCGGGGCAAAGGTCCCGGAAATGTTTGCTGCCGACTGGCGCCACCTTGCATGGCAGGGTGTGTCGGTGCCATCCGCTGCCCCGCTCGATGATCTGATCGACGAACTGACCGCTGCGGTTGGTGCGGCCCATGTGCTCGTCGATGACGATGTGCGCGCCGGATACGAGATCGACTGGACCGGGCGCTACCAGGGCCGGAGCGCCGCGGTGGTCCGGCCCGGCTCGGTCGAGGGGGTCGCCGCCGTCATCCGATCTTGCGCCCGACACGGCGCGACCATCGTGCCCCAGGCGGGCAACACCGGGCTCGTCGGCGGCGGCGTCCCGCGCCCGTTGATGGCGGAAGAACATCCGCCGATCCTGCTGTCGCTCACCCGACTCAGGCAGCTCAGACCCGTCGACACGGCAGCTCTGCAAGTCACTGCCGGAGCAGGAGTGACCCTCTCCGAATGGCGCCAACATGCTCGCGCCGCAGGCCTCGATACCCCGGTCGACTTCGCCGCACGCGACACCGCAACCGTCGGTGGGGCAATCGCCACCAACGCGGGCGGATCGCGAGTGCTTCGATTCGGCACGATGCGGCAGCAGGTCGTTGGCATCGAAGCGGTCACTGCGGAGGGAGCCGTTGTCGGGTCGCTCGGCGGACTGCCGAAGGAAACCGCCGGTTTGCACTGGCCATCGTTGCTCGCCGGATCCGAAGGCACGCTCGCCATCGTCACCGCGGCGCGCCTTCGCCTCGTGCCGTGGTTCCAACACACCACCACAGCGTTGGTCGCGGTCGAGTCGGTTGCGGCGGGAACACAAATGCTCGCCAGCCTGCGCCGATCGCTGACGTCACTCGATGCCGTCGAAGTGATCGCGCCTGCCGCCATGACGCTCGTCAGCGAACACCTCGGTCGGCGGGCGCCGATGTCATCACCTGAGACGGCCCTGTACGTGATGATCGAGTGCGCCAGCCATGACGACCCCTCCGAGCCGCTCCTCGATGTGCTTGCCGGAACCGATGGGATCATCGACTCAGCGGTCACAACCGATGCCGTTCAGCGCGATGGGTTGATCGCGTTTCGAGATCGCATCACCGAAGCGATCGCTGCGGCATCGACTCGGAGAGGGGTGCCGACATTCAAGCTCGATGTTGCGGTCCCCCTGGACGCCCTTGCTGAGCTGATCGGGATCGCTCAGGAAGCGGCTGACGCCGACGGCTGCCAATTGATTCCCTTCGGACACCTCGCCGAGGGCAACCTGCACCTCAATCACATCGGTGCCTCGCATCCAGAACGCATTGCCGACACCGTGCTGTCCGCCGTGGCATCACTCGGTGGAACCATCTCGGCCGAGCACGGCATCGGCGTGGCGAAGGCGCCGTGGCTTCACCTGATTCGGAATCCAGCAGAACTCGCTGCGCAGGCAGCGATCCGCGCGGCACTCGACCCGGCGGGCATGCTCAACCCGGGCGTGCTGCAACCCTGAGGGGCCCGCAGCGACAACCGGGTTCAGGTGCCGAAGCCGAAGCCGAGATCCGGCGCCGTCAGCAGTGGGCGGTAGTCGATCCCCTTGGCCTCGGCCATCGCCGGACACGTTCCGCCACGGTCGACGATCACCGTCATGAAGACCGGGTGAGCGCCGTACGCCTCGATCTGCTCAGCGGCCTCGATCAGCGATGTGCCGCGCGTCGTCGTGTCTTCGGTGACGAGGACACGATCCCCCGGCTGCAACGCACCGGCGATCCGTCCGGTGATACCGCCCGCCTTGGGCTCCTTGCGCACACTGAAGCTCCGCAACGTGCGGCTGCGCGTGGCAGCAACTGCCTGCACCCCATAGGCAACCGGGTCACCGCCCATCGTCAAGCCGCCGATTGCATCGATGTCGTCGAGCACGTCGCCGAACACTTCGATCACTGCGTCCGTCACGGCGATGATGCCGTCCGCTCGACACGCCGTCTGTTTGGTGTCGAGAAACCACGAACTTGTCGCACCGGACTTCAGCGTGAATGTGCCGGTCTTGACCGAGTGCTCCAGCACGTGGCTGCGAAGCCGATCGAGGGTGGGCGACAGCTCGGGCAAGTCAGCGATGCTCATCAGGCGATGAAACTATCCGACGACGCCTGATCAACAGTCTCGTGTCCGGATCCGGCGGTCAACGCGCCTGGCGATCGCGGACAAGTACCTCTTGGCTCACGGTCGCGATATGCAGTCCGTCGGCGGCGAAGACATGGCCAATCGACAGCCCGCGCCCACCAATGAAGTGGTGACACGTGAAGTCATAAAGATGCCAACGGTCGGCTCGGAGCGGGCGGTGGAACCAAATCGTGTGGTCGAGACTGGCCCCGAAGAACCGATCCTCGTCAGCGGTCGCTGCAACTGGGTGCGCTCGCATCACCGAGTCGGTCGGGAGGTCGTCCGAGAGGTATGCGAGCCACGAGCGATGCAGCAACTGCGCCACAGGATCAGCCGGATCACCGAGGTTCTCATTGACCTTCATCCACGCCACCGCACGACCGGTGCCATCTCGGTCGGCGCCGCGATCTCGAACCTCCCCGGCGGGAACCGATGCTCGATCGAATGCATCGCTCCACGACGTCTGCTCCAACCGATCGGCCTCGGGAACATCGGGCATCGAGATGGTCTGCACCGTCGCTGCAGGTTCGGGGCGTTGGAACGAACTCTCCGCATTGAGGATTGCTCCGATCGCTTGACGGGCCACCACACGGCGCGTGACAAAAGTTCGGCCGTTCCGAATGCGATCGACTTCGTAGCGAACTGGCTCGGTGGCGTCGCCTTTTCGGATGAAATAGGCGCGGATCGAGTGCGGTTCAAATGCTGAATCGACCGACAATGACGCTGCGCGTAGCGCTTGCGCCACGATCTGTCCACCATAGAGTCCGCCCCACGGATACTGAGGTCCTGTTCCCACGAAGACATCGGCACCATGTGGCGAAAGTTCGAACATAGTGAGAAAACTTATTGCAGAATTCGTCGGATTCCATAGTATTGAAGCATGGCAAACAAACGAGGCCCCAAGTCACCGATGAGTGACGAACACAAAGCGGCGTTGGCAAAGGGTCGGGCCGAGGGGCGAATCGTGCGCGACTACCTCGAGGGACTCCGCGCCACGAAGCCAAAGCGCGGCCGGAAACGCACCCCTGACACGATCAGCGCGCGTCTCGAAAAGCTCGAGGCCGAACTCGCCGCAGCGAGCCCCCTCGACGAGCTGCTGCTCATCCAGGAACGTCGTGACCTGAGCGCCGAACTCGACGCAATGTCGAGCACCATCGACATGGGTGCGCTCGAAGAAGCATTCGTGAGCGTCGCCAAGAGCTACAGCGAGAGCAAGAAGATCTCGTATCAGTCATGGCGTGACGTCGGCGTCGAAGCCAGCGTGCTCAAGTCCGCCAAAATCAGCCGCGGCGACTGACGTCGGAGCGCGCGTCTCCAGTTCCGTTCAGACGTCGATGGCGTCGAGTTGATCGAAGACTCGGCCGAGGTTGCTGAGTGAGCGGCGCAGGTCGAACGCATCGTCGAGCACGGCGTTGTCGACCTCGGCATCGACCTCGAGCCGCGCGCGGAAATCGGTGCCCTCGTCCCAGGCCTGCATGGCGTTGCGCTGCACGATGCGATAGGCCTCGTCACGCGTCTTGCCGCCCTGCACCAGTGACAGCAAGACCGGCTGGCTGAACACGAGGCCGTAGCTCGCATCGAGGTTGGCCTGCATGCGTTCGGGCATGACGACGAGTCCGGCAAGCAGGCGCTTGAGCCGACGCATCATGTAGAACGCGAGCTGCGACGAGTCCGGCAAGATCACCCGTTCAACCGATGAGTGCGAGATGTCTCGCTCATGCCACAGGGCAATGTCTTGCAGTCCGGCGAGCAGGTTCGAGCGCACCACGCGGGCGAGTCCGCTGATTGTTTCTGCCGAGATCGGGTTGCGCTTGTGCGGCATGGCCGACGAGCCCTTCTGACCCGGTTTGAACCCCTCCTGCACTTCGCGCACTTCCGTGCGTTGGAGGTGGCGTAGTTCGACGGCCATCAGCTCACACGTCGCAGCAACCGACGAGCAGGCGTACAGGAATTCGGCGTGACGGTCGCGGGCGACGACCTGCGTGGCAGGCACCGGTGCAAGCCCCAGTGCGTCACCGACGAACTGCTCGACCTCGGGCGGGATGTTCGAGTAGGTGCCAACGGCTCCACTCAGCTTCATCACGGCAACCGTGTTGCGTGCTGTGCGTAGCCGCTCACGGTCACGCTCGACCTGTAGTGCCCACAGTGCGACCTTGGCGCCGAAGGTGGTCGGCTCGGCGTGGATGCCGTGCGTGCGGCCGATCATCACGGTGTCGCGATGTTCGCGCGCCATGCCGATCAGCGTCTCAAGCAGCTCCGTCGACGCATCGATCATCAAGTCCGCGGCGTCGCGCATGGCCCAGCACAGCGCCGTGTCACCCACGTCCGACGACGTGAGCCCGTAGTGAATCCACGAGCCAGCGGGATCGTTGATTGCGTCTTGAGTGACGTCGACGAACGCGGCCACGTCGTGGTCGGTGATCGCCTCGCGCTCGAGGATCTTCTGCAGAAACGCATCGTCGGCGACGGGCGCGTTCTTGCGGCAGATGACAGCAGCTTCCTGCGGCACAACACCAACGGCGGCGTGGCCCTCGGTGGCCAGCAACTCAACTTCAAGCCAGCGCGCGAACTTCGACGTGTCCGACCACACTGCATCCATCTCGGGAGTCGAATAGCGCGGAATCATCCCGTTCCCCAGATGAGGTAGTCGTCGCGCTCCGCTCCCACGCCGACGACGTTGACCGGGATGCCAACTTCACGTTCGACGACTTCGATGAAGCGCTTGGCTGCGTCAGGCAACTGGCCCGGCTCACGCATCTCGTTGATCGCGGTGTTCCACCCGGGCAGCTCTTCGTAGACGGGCTCGATCGCTTCCAGCACGTCGTACTGGTCGGGGTAGTCGGTGACCGGCACACCGTTGTGGAGGTAACCGGTACAGATCTTCACCGTGTCGAACCCATCGAGAATGTCGAGCTTGGTCAGCGACAACTCGGTGAGCGAGTTGAGCCGCACCGCGTGACGCAGCATCACGCAATCGAGCCAACCGCACCGACGAGCGCGACCCGTCACGGTGCCAAATTCGTGGCCCACCTCGGCGAGAGTCTTGCCGTCGTCGTCGAACAACTCGGTCACGAACGGGCCAGCGCCGACTCGCGTCGTATACGCCTTCGTGATGCCGACGATGCGACCGAGGTCGCGCGGGCCGAGTCCGGACCCGACGCTGGCGCCGCCAGCAGTGGGGTTCGATGACGTGACGTACGGATACGTGCCGTGGTCGAGGTCGAGGAAGGTCGCCTGGGCGCCTTCGAGCAGGATGTGCGCGTCGGCGGCGAGCGCGTTGTGCAGCAAGCTGATCGTGTCCGCCAGGTACGGCACCAGACGCGCACCCAGCGCACCGAATCGCTCGACCGTCTCGTCGATATCGAGTTCTTCGCCACCGGCTTCACCGATCAGCTTGTTCTCGATGGTGGCGCGCTCGCGGATCAGCCGCTCAAAACGCTCAGGGTCACGCGCATCGCCGGCCCGAATGCCGACGCGACGCATCTTGTCGGCATAGGCGGGGCCGATACCGCGCAACGTGGTGCCGAGCTTGTCGTCACCGCGCATCGCCTCGGAGATCGCGTCGTGGCTCTGATGCCACGGGAAGATGAGGTGCGCTCGACTCGACACCTTGAGCTCGGAACAGGAGTTGCCACGCGACTCGAGCATGTCGACTTCTTTGAACAACGTCGGCAGGTCGACCACAACACCGTTGGCGATCACCGGGACGACGTGCGGGTACAGGATTCCCGAGGGCACCAATTGCAGTGCGTACTTCTCGCCATCGACGACCACGGTGTGGCCAGCGTTGTGACCGCCCTGGTAACGCACGACGTATGCGTGCTCTTTGGACAGCAGGTCGATGACCTTGGCTTTGCCTTCGTCTCCCCATTGGGCTCCGATGACGACAGTGACTGGCATGACGCTCCTCGGCCTGGTTCACCAGGCAGAAATGGTTGATGGAACGTGATGTGACACTACTGGCCGAGTTCACCTGACGGGCCATCTGGTCACCCGGTCCGCCGTGCTTTTCGTCAAGCGCACCAGGGCAGGCGAAACGGTCTGGGGGTCAAACCAGGAGGGCGTCGGTCATCACTTCGACGAGCGCGGGGCCGTTGTAGGCGAACGCTTCAGCGAGTGCTGCGTCGAGTTGATCGATCGAGTCGACGCGAATGCCCTTGGCCCCGCACAGTTCAGCGAACGCTGCAAACGATGGATTGTGCACGTTGGTCTGCCACACGTCGAGGCTGGCCGCCCGTTGTTCCTTGCTGATCTTGCCGAGCTCAGCGTTGTTCATCAGCACGTGCGTGATGTTCATTCCGTACTTGACCGCAGTGGTCATCTCCATCGCGTACTGACCGAAGCCGGCGTCACCGGACACGCTCAACACCTGTCGTTTCCCACCCACGGCGGCCCACGACCCCATCGCAGCAGGGAATCCGAACCCAATCGAGCCGAGATAGCCCGACATCAACACCGACTGATTGTTGACTTCGAAGTACCGGCCAAAGCTGTAGGTGTTGTTGCCGACGTCAACGCAGATGACCGCGTCGTCGTCGACATGTCGGCCGAGCGCGTCGAACAGTGACGCCGCGTTGATGCCCTCGTCGTGGTCATCGGTACGGCGGCTCGCCTTTTCCGCCCGCCAGATCGACCAGCGTTCGGCAACCTCATTGCGCAGGTCAGCACATCCGTGATCGTCGCCGAGTCGCTCGGCGAGCAGACGCGCCGTCACGGCGCCGTGGCCGAGCACCGGAACCTCGACCGAGTGGAAACGGCCCAGCGCCATCGGGTCGAAGTCGACTTGGATGATCGGCTTGTACTCCGCGATGCCGGTGTGGTTCGAGAACGACGCACCGAACACGATCAACAGGTCGGACTCATTCATGAACCAACTCGCGATGGGCGTACCACTGCGGCCGAGCACGCCGCAGCCGAGTTCGTGATGGTCCGAGATTGCTCCCTTGCCCTTGAAGGTCGTGGCGACCGGTGTGCCCAGCCGCTCGGCGAGCGCTCCGATCTCGGCCATGTCGGCGCGGGCTCCGTCGCCGACGATGATCATCGGTCGTTCCGCTCCACGGATCATCTCGACCGCTGCGGCAAGCGCTTCTTCGGGTGGGCTGATCTGACGGCTCGCGACGCGACCGAGCGGTCCACCTGCTTCGCCGTCGTTGGGTTCGGTCTGGACCTCGTCGGGCAGCACGAGATGGGCCACCGTGCGCTCAACCACGGCGGTCTTGCACGCCATGTTCATCAGTTCGGCATGGTTCGATCCCGAGTGGACCGCCTCGGAGAACGCTGCAACGTCGGAGAACGCGCCTTCGTGATCGACGTCCTGAAATGCACCGCGACCCTTGACCTTCGAGGGCACTTGGCCTGAGATGGCCAGCACCGGCGCCCGGTCAACCTTGGCGTCGTACAGCCCAGTCAGCAGGTTGGTTGACCCCGGTCCGGCGATGCCGAAGCATGCCGCAACGTCGTGGGTCAGTTTGCCGTACGCGCTCGCAGCGAACGAGGCCGCACCCTCGTGACGGATCCCGAAAAAGCGGAGGTCACCGCGTTCTTCGGCGACTCGCATCGCATCGGCGAACCCGAGATTGCTGTGGCCGACCATGCCGAACACGGAGGTGACACCCCAGTTGACCATGGTCTCAACGAGCACGTCACTGACGGTTCGAACGCGCGGCTCGTCGTCTGGGACCGACACCCAGATCCCGTCGTCGCGTTGCTCGATCTCGAACGGGCTGACCTCATCGTCACTGCCTTGCGGCGCCGCACCCGTGCACGGGTGGTAGTCGTATCCGTGCCACGGACAGCGCAACCAACCCTTCTCGATCGATCCTTCGCCGAGCGGCCCACCTTGGTGCGGGCACCGGTTGTCGATGGCCCCGTACTTGCCTTCGTGATGCGAGACCGCCAGCGACCGGCGGCCGACCGTGACGGTGGTGACCCGCCCTTCGGGCAGATCGTCTGCGTCGAGCACGCGATGCCACTGTTCAGATGTCGATTCACTCATGGCAGCACAGTACGACACCCAAAGAAACGGACCGGACGACAACTCACCCGAGAACCGGGCGGGCGCCTGGGTACCGTTGGGTGGGTGACGGTGATGCGGCGACTGACGTGGTCCGAAATGAACGACGAGGCTCGAGCGGCGTTGATGCACCGCGGCCTCGACGACATCTTCGACGCCGAACTCCGCGCCTCGATTGGCGTCATCCTCGACGACGTGCACCATCGCGGTGACGCCGCGGTCTGCGACGCGCTCGCGAAGTTCGACAAGATCGACGTCACTCCCGACCAACTCCGTGTCACCGACGAAGAGTTCGCAATGGCTGCGGTCACCGCCGAGGTCGATGCAGCCATCGACGACGCCATCACCCATCTGCGAACCTTCAACGAGGCCCAGATGCTGCAGGCGCAGGACTGGAGTGTCGAGAGCGAGCCGGGACTGTTCGTCGGCGAGAAGATCACGCCGATCAGTTCGGCCGGTCTGTTCACCCCATCCGGAAAGGCGAGCTACCCGAGCGTCGCCTACCAACTCTCCGTGCCCGCGATCGTCGCAGGCGTCCCGAGGCTCTCGCTCGTCGTCCCGCCCGTACCCGGCGGCGAGGGCGAGATCGACCCTGCCGTCCTCGTCGTCTGCCGCAAACTCGGCATCTCCAACGTGTTCCGTGTCAACGGGCCCGCTGGCATCGCTGCGCTCGGATTCGGCACGGAGTCGATCGACAGCGTCGCCAAGATCGTCGGCCCCGGTTCACCCGCTGTCACACTCGCGCAAGTCGAGATGCAGCGGTTCGGTGTGTCCACGATGATGTTGCTCGGCCCAACGGAAAGTCTGGTCATCGCCGACGACTCCGCCGACCCGGTTCGCCTCGCCGCTGACCTGTTGATCGAAGCCGAGCACGGCACCGACAGCTCAGTGGTGCTGGTGACGACCTCAAACTCACTCGCCGACGCAACCGAAGTCCATTTGGCCGAGCAACTCGACGAACTGCCCGAGGTTCGCGCCACTGCTGCTCGTGCATCACTCGGCCCCAACGGCGGCTGCGTGATCGTGGACGACCTGGCCACGGCGATCGACGTTGCCAACGAGTACGCCGCCGAACACCTCCAGGTGGCCGTCGCTGATGATCAGGTCGAGTTCGTCGTCGATGAATTGATCAACGCTGGCGAGATCCTGGTCGGTCAGCACACGCCGTTCAGCGCCGCGAACTTCGTGATCGGCTGCCCCGCATCGCTCCCCACGAGCGGCTTCGCACAGGTCTCCTCCGGCATCACCGCCGACACCTTCCTCAAGCGCACCGCCGTTGCCCGCGCCGATGCTGGGTCGATCCGGCGCATGGCACCGAACGTCATCGCGCTCGCCGACCACGAAGGCTTCCCCGCGCACGCCAACGCGCTGCATCTCCGCAACAACTGAGTCACACCGGGGTCGGGGCCCATCGTGACGCCAGCGTTACACCGGGGTCGGGCCCGATGTGACGCAGCTCAGCCACAGTTGGACCTGGCATCCGTGACGCCATCGGGTGGGTTGCGTACGCTCAGGGCGTTATGACCACCGTGCTACTCGTCGAGGACGACGAC
>CAXMZV010000052.1:0-13242 GCA_964199985.1 Candidatus Ilumatobacter isfjordensis
CGATACATGGTGGTTCCCCTCAATGTGAACCTAACGAGCCGGCCGTGCGACCAGGAGGGGCT
Source organism: Candidatus Ilumatobacter isfjordensis (assembly GCA_964199985.1). GTDB lineage: Bacteria > Actinomycetota > Acidimicrobiia > Acidimicrobiales > Ilumatobacteraceae > Ilumatobacter_A > Ilumatobacter_A isfjordensis. The sequence goes on from CAXMZV010000052.1 coordinate 63, forward strand.
TTCGGCCCTGATCAGTCGCCGCCCATGCCGATCCCCGACTGCTCCGACGAGTACATCGTCAGCATCGCAGACCAGGTGATTTCGAGCGGATGACGGTGTTGCGTTTCAGTTGCAGATGCTTGATGGGTGTCCAAGGCCAGGCTGATCATCACCGCGGTTGTTGTTGAGGGGCGCTCGCCGAGCGAGGTCGCTGTCACCTACGGCGTCGCACGTTCGTGGCCTTCTTCAGATCGGAGTCGGATCGTGGAGGAGGTGGGCAGCGCTGCGTCGATGGATGGTTGGGCTCTTCTCCTCGATGCGGGTTCATCGGGGACGGGAATCGAACCCGCGAATTCAGCTTGGGAAGCTCTCTGAGGCTGATCGCGTTGTCCCTACGTGTGGACTATTTGTGCAGGTCAGAGGCCGTTATTCTGGGTCTCGGTGTTATGCGCCGTTGTGCCTGGTTGTACCCGGTTGAGCGTCCTTCTGGGCACGAATTAGGCACGCGGGCCCGACTCAGACCACTGCATCGTCGAAGGATCCCAGATGCCATCGATCAGGTTTTCGAAGACCGGGCGATAGAGCGACACGGCAATCGCGAGCGCGTCGGCGGCGTCTTGCACGTCGAGACCAGCGACCGTTCGTGCGATTGCCGCGTACCCGCGTGTCCAGCTGTTGTCTGGAAGTTCGAGTCGCTCTGGCGTCGAGTGACTTCGATGGAGTCGTTCCGACTCGGCGGCTGCCCGCACGCGCCGGCCTCGACCGTCTGTGTCTGAGCGATGAGCACGATGTCCACCAGATCGCGATAGCGCGTGCTGGGAGGGTCGCTGGTGAACGTGCTCGTCATCGCGACGAGCTTGTCGGCGAGGTGATCGACGACCGGGTAGATCCGGTAGTCGGCCGTGATGAGCCCTTCGATATCGATCGGTCGGAGTCCCGGTGCGTGGTCCGGGACGCCGGTCATGTTGGAGTCGACCACGGCGTCGATCTGGAAGTCAGCGAACTTGGCGTCACCGATGTAGGCGACCACTCGATACTTTCGCCCTGAGGTGGTGCCTGGAGGAGGCGCGCGGCGATCTGGCGATGTACCGCGACGCTCTTCTCCTCGACGCGGGTCCATCGGGGTGGTTCGGTCGCGAGTGCGACGCCGATGGTGTAGCCGCAAGTCGTCAGCAAACGATCAAGCGTGATCGGAACCAATATGTCTGTGTGTTGCGTAGGCGCCGAGGCTCGACACGGCGCCTACTTGGCGGAGTGTGTTGACTGGGGTTCGGGTCTTTCGTCACTTGTGTTGGTTTCGCTGCAACAGGATGATTGAGCAACAATCACGCCTGCCGTTCTCCGGAACGAATCACCCCGTTCCTCGTTCAGCGAGGTGATCGACTTGGACAGGCTGCCAATATCCGACTCGTCGCCGCCGGAACGCCCGCCAAGCCATGTCCTGCATGTCGCGAGTGTTCGACTTGCTCATGCAACGAAGCGACAAAACAAGGACCGATGCATGGCACTACTTGAAGCTCACGACATCACCGTTCAGTTCGGCGGCGTCCTCGCCCTCGACAAACTGTCGTTCGAGATCGAAGAAGGCCAGATCCTTGGGCTCATCGGACCGAACGGGGCGGGCAAGACGACGATGTTTAATGTCGTGAGCCGGGTCTGCGAGCCGTCGGGTGGGCATCTTCGGTTCGGGAGTACCAACCTGCTCGATGTGGCGGCACACGACATCGCCCAGCAAGGCATCGCCCGGACGTTCCAGAATCTTGCGCTGTTCCCGACGATGACGTTGCTCCAGAACACGATGACGGGCGCGCACCATCGTGGCAAGGTGGGTTTCACCAAAGCAATGCTGCGGATCGGTGCCGGCAAGGAGGAGAACGACCTCGAATCTGAGGCCTATGCGATCCTCGCCTCACTGGACCTCGACCATCTCGCATATCGCCCGGCTGCGGGTCTGCCGTTTGGCACGTTGAAGCGTCTCGAGCTGGCACGGGCGTTGGCGGCGCGACCACAACTCCTCCTTCTCGACGAGCCGGCCGCGGGGTTGACGCACGCCGAGGTGGCTGAGCTCGGCGAAACGATCGTGCGGGTGCGCGAGCAGTACGGACTGACGGTACTCCTGGTCGAGCACCACATGGGGTTGGTGATGGGCATCTCCGACAAGGTGGTCGCGATGGAGTTCGGACGCAAGTTGGCGGAGGGGCTGCCTGCCGACGTGCAGCGCGACCCGAAGGTGATCGAGGCCTACCTGGGAACCCCGGAATGAGCGGTCCGCTGCTTGAGGTCGCCGGTCTGAGCGCGGGTTACGGCCCGGTCGATGTGCTCCACGGTCTCGACTTCACGGTGGCCGACGGTGAGATCGTTGTCGTCCTCGGGGCCAACGGCGCGGGGAAGACCACGACGATGCGGGCGATCTCGGCCATGATCCCGCGCAGTGGCATCATCACCTTCGACGGCGTGTCAATCGGAAACACCAAGCCGGACGCAGTCCTGCGGGCCGGTATCTCGCAGGTGCCGCAGGGTCGAGGGACGTTCAGCGATCTGTCCGTGGAGGACAACCTCCTGGCCGGTGGCTACACCGCCAAGCGGACGCGCCACAAGGATCTCGACCGCTGGTACGAGATGTTCCCACGTCTGGCGGAACGACCCAATCAACGGGCCGGGTCCCTGTCTGGAGGCGAACAACAGATGCTGGCGATCGCACGTGCCATGATGAATCGACCTCGCTTGTTGCTGTGTGACGAGCCGAGTCTGGGGCTCGCGCCACGCGTCACACAGGACCTATTCAAGGTTCTCGGTGAGCTTCGCGACGAGACGGGCATGGCGTTACTCATTGTCGAGCAGAACGCTGGGCTGTCGCTCGCACTGGCAGATCGGGCCTACGTCCTCGAAACCGGCAACATCGTCGCGACCGGCACGGGGGACGAACTGCTCGCCGACGACACGATCAGGGACGCCTACCTGGGGGCGGCGAGCTGATGGCACTGTTCGTCGAGCGTATGTTCAACGGGCTGGCGGAGGGATCGGTCATCGCGCTGCTCGCGCTGGCATTGGTGGTCATTTTCCGATCGACGGGCCAGCTGAACTTCGCCCAAGGCGAGATCGGGATGTTCTCGGCGTTCTTCGCATCGACGCTGACGCTGTCTGGCTTGCCGATCATCCCGGCCGTAGGCGCCGCGATGGTCCTCGGCTTCGTCATCTCGGCAGCTATCGAGCGGGTGGTGGTCCGACCGATCGAGGCACGCAATCCGGGCGCTGTCATTGTGGCGTTGATCGGTTTGTTCTTGGGCCTGAACAACCTGGCCGCGATGATCTGGGGTGTCAACGCGCGCAGCCTCCCGAGCCCGTTCCCGAACGACGCAGATGACTTCGTCCGGATCCTCGGTGCGCCGATCCGCATCGAGCGTCTGGGGACCATTGCGGTGCTCGCAGTGGTTGGCGTTCTGCTCTGGGTCCTGTTCAACAAGACCAACCTCGGCCTCGCGATGCGTTGCGTGGCCAACAACCAGGAATCGTCGAACCTGGTCGGCATCCCGGTCGGCAACGTCCTGCTCTTCGGTTGGGGACTCGCCGGCGCGATCGGGGCGCTCGCCGCCTGCTTGCTGGCGCCGTCCGCCGGCCTCACGCTCACGTTGATGCTCCAGCCCTTCCTCCTTGCATCGGTCGCGGCGGTGCTCGGCGGGCTCGACTCGCCGCTCGGCGCAGTCGTCGGGGGTGTCATCATCGGCCTTGCCAAGGCACTGATCGTCGGGTACATCGGCTTTCTCGACGTCAGCATGCTGTTCCCGGTCATGCTGGTCATCCTGCTCGGAGTTCTGCTGCTGCGACCGGCAGGTTTGTTCGGCACCGAGCGCGTGGAGCGCGTGTGATGGCGCGACCGTACCGAGTTCCGCAGAACGGTGTCTGGCACTGGGTCGGTCGGATCCTGCCGTGGGTCCTGATCGCTGTCTGGTATTTCGGGTGGGTACGAACCTGGTCGAACAGCGGCTTCGGACTGCTCGCCGACGCGATGATCATCGCGATCGCCGTCATGGGTCAGAACCTGATCACTGGATACACGGGGCAGCTGTCCATCGGTGGTGCGGCCTTCTTCGCCATCGGGGCGTACACGGGCCTGATGCTCAGTGAGGGGAAGATCTGGACCCCGTTCGTAGACGACAACAAGTGGACGGCGGGTTGGACCCTGCCGGTCGCCGCCGTCGTATGCTTCGCGGTCGGCGTCGCCGTCGGGCTTCCGGCATTGCGTTTGAAGGGCATCTATCTGGCGCTCACCACCCTCGTCTTCGTGGAGGCCGTCCTGGGTCTGTTGCGATGGGACGAGGTCGCTGGCATCACCGGCGGTGCCAGTGGGATCAAGGGCAGCAGGTACATCCCGCCAGCGTGGACCCCGTTCGACGGTCGTCAAGACCTCAACCTGTGGATCCTGTCGCTCTCCATCGCCATCTTCGCTCTCCTCGTCGTGCTGGTGTCCGGGCTCCTCCGCAGCCGAATCGGCCGCGCGATGGTAGCGACCCGGGACAACAGGACCGCGTCGATCGTGATGGGAGTAAACGTCTCATACGTCAAGACGGTCGTCTTCGGATTGTCTGGCGCGATCACGGGCGTCGCTGGCGCGATCTTCGGCCACAAGTTGGGCCTCGTCGATCCCGCGGTTCCACTGTTCGGTCTGGTGGGCTCGATCACGATTCTTGTGGCGATGGTCATCGGTGGCGGCGCCCAGCTGTGGGGGCCGCTCGCCGGCGGACTGTTCTACGTCGCTGTCAACGAGTGGGCGCGCTCGGTCGGGGAGGACCCACAGGCGAGCTTGCTGTTCGGCTGGGTCGGCGACGACACCAAACTGAACGGTGTCGGTGGCGTCGTCTTCGGAACCCTTCTCGTGCTGGTTGCCCGGTTCGCCCCGTTCGGCGTGGTCGGCACGTTCAAGATCATGCGGTCCAGGGTCGTGCAGGTCGTGCCGACGCCGCCGGAGGGCGGAGGTGTCGAGCGAATCGCTCCGGCCGGGAACGCCCACGCGAGTGCACCCGAGTTCCACCAAACCACCAATCCAAGCCAAACAACCGAGGGAGATTCCTGACAATGTTCCGAACCAAGAAGATGGTCGCGTTCGTCGCCGCCTGCACACTGATCGTTGCTGCATGCGGCTCCGACGACTCCGGTGACACCGCGGCACCTGCCGACTCCGAGGCACCTGCCGACTCCGAGGCACCTGTCGACTCCGAGGCACCTGTCGACTCCGAGGCACCTGTCGACTCCGAGGCGCCCGCTGGCTCCGAGGCTCCTGTCGACTCCGAGGCACCCGCTGATGCCGGGGGCGATGCTTATGTCCTCGACACGAGCGAGTGCGACGACGACGCCACGGCGCCGATCGATGGCCCGCTCAAGATCGGTTCGTCGGTGCCGCTCTCCGGCGGTCCGGCGGTGTTGTTCGCGCCACAAGCCGAAGGGCAGCGGGCGTACATCGACTACTACAACGCGGAGTTCGGCGGTATCGACGGCGAGCCCGTCGAGCTGGTGACCAAGGATGACCAATACACCGCCGACCTCACCGTGGCAAACGTTGACGAGCTGCTCTTCGACGAAGGGGTGCACGTACTCGCCAACATCGTCGGGACGCCGAACAACCTGGCCATCCGGGACGACCTGAACGACCAGTGCATCCCCCAACTCTGGGCATCCAGCGGAGCGACCGCCTGGGGTGAGATTGACGCGTTCCCGTGGACGACCGGCCTGCTTCTGGCCTATCCCATCGAAACGCGAGTGTGGGCAGAGTACGCGGTTTCGCAGGGTGCGGAGACCGCCGCCCTGTTCTATGTGAACAACGAGTTCGGCCAGTCCTATGCCGATGCATTCAAGGAGGACGCGGCAGCGGCGGGGCTCGACATCGTCGCCGAAGAGGTGATCGACGCCGCCGAGTCCGGAGCGCCGAGCGCCCAGATGACCAACCTGGTCGCAGCGAACCCAGACACGATCCTGGCCGTTCCCCTCGGCGCGCAGTGCATCGCCTTCAAGACCGAATTGGGCAACGCCAAAGCCGCCAGTCCGGACTTTGATCCGCTCGTGTACGAGACCGGCACATGCGTCAGCCCGATTTTTTGGCAATCCGTGACCAATGGAGGCGCTGACGGTGTCCATACTTCGATCAACGTGATCAATGTCAATGACCCCGCCGCCGCCGACAACCCGAAGATCGTCAACTACCTCGCCGCATTCGAAACCTCCGGGGCGTCGGGCGATCCGGCCGACCCCACGTTCCAGGCGGGTTGGCTCGCGATGGCGCTGACGGTGCAGAACGCGGTGACCGCGTTCGAGGCAGGCGACTACAGCCGGGCCGGCATCATGACAGCTGCCCGCAACATCGACGCGGCCCCAGACCTGTTGCGCGACGGCCTGACCCTCAAGATGGACGCAACCGACGGCTACACCAGCGAAGGAGCGCAGATCCTGCAGTGGTCCGATGCCGATCAGGCGCTCGCCGACGTCGGCGAGGTCAGCAACCTGGAGGGCACGCTCGGCGTCGCCGGCTGATCGACATCGTACATCCGCGAGCCCGACCCCGATGATCCGCATGGCATCGGCACCAGCGGGGTCGGGCCGTGGAACTCACCGAGCAGGTCGCCCTCGCGCGGGCACGCCGCGGGCCGGAGTCCGAGTCGACTTCGCCCGACGCGCAGCGCCCTCCATCCAGAGGTCGCCGGCGCCGCTCACCAACAGCTCCCTCGCAATGCGATCACCCATGCCTGCAGCGATCTCGGCATCGCCGTCTCCATGATGGTGCGGAACGATCGATAGATCTTCGCCACCGTGCTCTCCGCCCGGGTTCGTCTCGAGGAGGCTGGCGCGCCACGAACGAACTTGAGCTGTGGTGATGTCGCTGAGGGAAACTGATTCGAACGTTGGAAAGAGTCCACTTGCGCCGGCGACGCCGTCGGCGTTGTCATTGGAGTACTCGATCAACCGGTCACGCCAACCGTCGGTGCAGTGATGGTCTCATGGCCGCCACGATGCTCGACGCAGCCGGAACCTCGATCGCCGGAATCCCTGCACGAAGCCTCGCTCCGCTGACGGCTGGTGCCGACGAGCAGCGCGACGCTGCGGTGAGCATGATCCGTCTTCGGGCGACCTTCGATCACGAGTCGGGCGATGTCGTCGAGTTCTTCGATCTCGTCGGTGATCCCGACGAATCCGACAACCTCGCCCCGACCGCCCCGACCGCCCCGACCGCCGAGGTCGACCGGCTGCGCGATCTCGCACAGGCTGAACTCGCCGTCGACCGAATTCCGTCTGCCTCGGAGAACTCGACGTCAGGAAGGGAAGATCAGGCATGAGTATTCTCACGGGTGAACTGGCCGGACAGGTGATCGGACCCGGCCTGATCGTGCTGCCGGGCCAAGGCAACACCTTGGCAATTGTTACCGACGCCGGTGTCATCATCGTCGACGCGAGCGGTCTCGCCCACGCCCCGGCGATGATCGAGAAGCTTCGGGAACACACCGACCTCCCGGTGCACGCCATCGTGTACAGCCACGGCCATCACGGCTACAACTCGTCGGTGCCCATCTGGCAGGCGCACAACGCCGAGCGCAGCGATCCGCCGGCGCGGCTCGTGGCGCACGAGAACGTGCTCACCCGGTACGCCCGCTACCGCGAGACCAGCGGACTCCAGTTGCGGATGGCGGCGATGCAGTTCCCGTCGCGCCAGCCTGTCCCCCTCGAAGCGCTCGAACCCGGGTTTGCACTCCACGACCCGACCGAGACGTTTGCCGACGAGATGACCCTGGTCGAGGGCATTCGACGCATTGAACTGATCTGGGCGCCGTCGGAGACCGACGATGCGCTCGCCGTGTGGTTGCCCGACGATGGACTGCTGCTCGGCGGTGCGGCGACTCCGGGTTTCACGATTCCCAACATCGGCACGCCGCTGCGTACCCAACGCTTCACGATCAGGTGGGCAGAGACGCTTGACCGGCTCGGCGCACTCGGCGCGACGCGGCTCCTGACCGAGTTTGGTCCACTGATCGAGGGCGACGACATCGACGAACAGCTGCAGCGCACGGCCGAAGCGCTGCGATGGGTCCGCGATGAAGTCGTCGAACGGATGAATGCCGGGATGAGCGAGGGCGAGATACTCGCCGACATCACCTATCCGGGGGAGCTGTTCGATCAGCCGTGGATGCGCGCCACGTACGGCGCCCCCGATTACATCGTGCGCGACGCCTACCGGGAGGAAAATGGGTGGTGGGATCGCAACCCGACCACACTGCACCCGGCACCGCCCGCCGAGGCCGCCGCAGCGGTGATGTCGGCCATCGCCGATCCGCAGGCGGTACTCGATCGAGCGCGCTCTCTCGTCGATGAGGGTCAAACACAACTCGCGTTGCACGTGGTCGACCTGTTGGCGCTGGGCCACGGAGACGAGCCGGTGGTCGTCGCTGCCCGAGCGCTCAAGGCTGAGTTGTGTACGACGCGCGCGAGCGAGATCACGCCGTATGTGTCCAAGTCGTGTTACCGCTCGTCGGCCCGCCTCCTCGCCGACGGCCCAGCAAGCTGGCAACGCCTCTCCTGACCCCTTCGGCGTCACCGGGCGTTCCGGGTGCGGGGTCCCGGACTCGTACGTCTCTCCGTTCGCCTGAAAGGATCCCATGGTGATGGATTCACTGAACGGGGATGTCCAAAAGCGTGCCGACGGAGCGCGCGACGAAGTCCCGACAGAGTTCGATCCGGCCGACATTGCGTCGAAGTCCGCGCCCGAGGCGCAGATGTATCGCGCCGAGGTGGCGTCGCCGGAGCCGATGAAATCCGTCCTGGAGAACAACCCCGAGATCTGCTTTGTACCGCCGAAGCCGAGGAGTGATTGGGGCAACTGGGACTACCAGCCCGGCTCGTACTACGACACCACCACCGGGGCGAAGCATCCTGAGTGGCAAGGACAGAGCCTCCCGCAGCCGACTGTCGACATCAAGCAGCTGCGCAGCGACTTGGTCACGTGGGGGTACTGCAAGGTCGATCAGGCAATCGGTCCAGCACAGGTGCGTGCCCTACGCGATCGAGTGCTGGAGCAGGCCGAAGGCGAGCGACTCGCACACATCGCCCAGAAGACGCAGAGCGGCCAGAACATCAACTGCTGTGTCAACAAGGGCCGCTGCTTCGAAGGCATCATCGAGCAGCACCCGAGCGTGGTGCAGGGCGGCCCGCTGATCGAACAACTACTCACCGAGGCGTTGGGCCCGAACTGGATCTGCAACTCCCTGATCGCTGCGATCGCCGTGAAGGGCGGCGTGCCGCAGGCGCTGCATCAGGACCAGAGCGACGTACCCGAGGCGCGCAACCCGATCTTGATCAACCTGCTCACCGCGGTTACCGACCTCGACGAGACCACGGGCGGCACGCTCGTCATCCCGGGGAGTCATCGCGTGCTGTCCGAGGCGATGCGCACCGGTCAGCCCGTCGGCAAGCTGCCGCCGGCGATCAACCTCGATGCCCCTGCCGGCTCGATGGTGCTCATCGATGGTCGTCTGCTTCACGGCACCGGCATCAATCACACCGACGAACCCCGCATCGTGTTGTTGAATGCGATGCAGAAGCCGTGGAAGCGCCAGCAGGAGAACTGGATGCTGTCGGTTCGGCCCGAAGTGCTCGACCGAGCGAGCCCGAAGCTGTTGCAGCGGATGGGGTTTCAGGCCGCAACTGGCGAGCAGACCAACGAGGGCCATGGGTTCGGCGCCCGGGGACGCGTCGGTGAACCTGCGGGAGCGCTTGCCGGTTTCCGACGCGCTGTCGACCGGGGCGACTACGTCCGCGTTGGCGAGCTCGGGCCGAACTCCACCGACGACGAGCTTCAGGCGCCGTACACGCTGCGCGACGTGGTGGCCGAGGCGCGTTCCGGTGGGAAGAGTGCACCTCTCGGCATTGGTGGCGCTGGGCTGCAGTGACGCGTCGAGTTGGGACGCGTCGACGTGATCGTCAGATGCTGAGGTCGAGCAAGCTGTAGTCGCGGATCTCGGTTCGAGCGCTCTCATTCCACTCGAACGAGTGGTCTCGTAGCGGCTGATAGTCGAAGGAGGTCTCGTCGGGATAGCGCTGACGTCGGGCTGCAATCGCCCAGCCGATCATCTCTGACCGCTTGGCGATGCGGGCCTCGTCGAGTTCGCCGACGACTCCGTGGATACCGCTACCCATCGCGCCGAGCACCGATGCGCGACGGTGGAAGCCCAGGTTGAACGTGACCCGCGGTTCGGCGCTTGTGTTCGCGAACGACCCGTGGATTGCTTGGCGGTTGACGACGGCCACGTCGCCCGGTGCGCACACGAGCGGCACGGCATCGAGAAGACGGTCGGAGCCGGCGTGGTCTGCCATGGCTGCGATGTCGACGCTCCGTTGCTTGTGGCTGCCGACGACGACCCACACTCCGTTCTCGGGCCCGCATCCGTAGGCCTGGGCCATCATGTTGAACCCGTGCGTGCCCTGATCCCAGTCGGGCGAGTCCCAGTGGGTCACGCCATCGCGATGCCAGGCCACCGATGGGCCGAGGCCAGGGTCCTTGATGAAGATGCCCTCGTTGAACGGAGTGAAATCGTCGCCATTCAATGCAGCGGCGATTCCGAGCAGGTTGGGGTGGCCATACAGGCGGAGGTGGGCGTCGCTGCACTGCAGTGTTCCCTGGAGTACATAGACCACTTCGTCGGGAGCGTCGGCGTCGCGCGTCGGCTCAGTCATTTTGACCGGGTGTCGTCCGTGCGACGCCCCAGTGCTGCCGACTGGATCGGAGAGCGTCTTGCCCCAGATGACGGTTCGGGCCTCGAGGTCGGAGCCGAAGGCCGGGTTGCCATCGTGATCGAGTTTCGAGCGTCGGTGGGTCGGGAGCCGGCGCCGGAGTGCTGCGAAATCGGCGGTGATGTCAGCCAGTTCGGCAGCGTCGATCAGGCCCTCGAACACGTAGAAGCCGGTGCGCCAGTACGCCTCGACGATGTCGGGATGGAGCGCGCCGTCGCCGACGAAACGCACTGGCCCCCGATTTCCGACTTCCATTGCGCGCTTTCGCCCTTCATCGAAATAGGCGCTGTAGTCGTCGACGGTCTCGGACATCGTCATCCGCCCATCCAAAGCGCTTCGGCATGCGATGTCAACTCAGCGCGTCAGCGGTGACCGCCATGTGGTCGAGGTGCTGTGCTCGTCACCAAATGGGGACAGGGTTTGAACGGTCTTTCTCCCCGGAGGGACGATCCGACGTCCTGAGCTCGGTGGTATCCGATTCGAGCTCGACGCCGAACGTCAGATCCGCCAAGACCGGGCGTTCACAGTTCTCGACTTCTGAGCCCGAAAACGAGAGAACCCGGCCTGCGCCACCGAAGTGACGCAGGCCGGGTTCAGGAATCGTGACTCAAGCCAGCTTGATCAGGCCAGGTCGAAACGATCGGCGTCCATCACCTGTGCCCATGCGGCGGCGAAGTCGGTGGCGAACTTGGCGCCAGCATCATCGGCTGCATAGACATCGGCGATTGCACGCAGGATCGAGTTCGAGCCGAACACGAGGTCGTTGCGAGTGCCGGTCCACTTCAGATCGCCACTCGTGCGATCCTTGCCCTCGAACACGTCTTCGGCGCCCGACGCAGCGGACCACTCGGTGCCCGGGTCCATCAGGTTGACGAAGAAGTCGTTGCTGAGGACGCCGACGTGCCCGGTGAACACGCCGTGGTTGTCGTTGCTGACTCCGAGCACGCGGAGGCCGCCGACGAGCGCGGCCATTGCGGGAGCGCCGAGGCCGAGCAGCTGCGCCCGATTGACGAGCAGGTGCTCGGCGACGTGGCTGGTGCCCTTGCCGACGTAGTTTCGGAAGCCGTCGTTCTTCGGCTCGAGCCATGCGAACGACTCTTCGTCGGTCTGCTCGGCAGTGGCGTCGCCGCGACCGGTGCTGACGTTGACGGACACGTCGTGTCCGCCCGCCTGCGCAGCGGCCTCGACGGCGGCTGCGCCACCGAGCACGATGAGGTCAGCCATCGAGACCGACACGCCGACGCTCGATTGGACGCCTTCGAGGGCGCTGAGCACACGACCGAGCTGGTCGGGGCTGTTGGCGTCCCAAGCGTTCTGCGGTGCGAGGCGGAGGCGGCCACCGTTGGCACCGCCGCGCATGTCGCTCTGGCGGTAGGTAGAGGCCGAGGCCCACGCGGTCTCAACAAGCTCGGTGATGCTGAGGCCAGCACCCATGATCGCGGCCTTGACCTTTGCTACGTCGGCGTCGCTGAGTGCAGTGCCAGCGGGGATCGGATCCTGCCAGAGCTGCTCGGGGGCAACTTCGGCTCCGAGCAGGCGAACATGGGGGCCCATGTCGCGGTGGAGGAGCTTGTACCAGGCACGTGCATACGCGTCGTCGAGCTGCTCGGGGTTGTCGCGGAAGCGCTGCGAGATGGGTCCGTAGATCGGATCCATCTTCATGGCCATGTCGGCGGTGCTCATCATCGGCGCGTGGAACACGCCCTCCAGGTGAGCATCGGGAACCGTTCCGGCGAGGGCCGGTGCAGTCCATTGCTTGTGGCCGGCCGGGCTCTCGGTGAGCTCCCAGTCGTTGTCCATCAGCGTCTCGAGGTAGTTGTTGTCCCACTTGGTCGGCGTGGAGTTCCAGGCACCTTCGAAGCCTGCAGTGGTGGTGTGTTCGGCCTTTCCGGACTTCCAGGAGTTCTTCCAACCCAGGAGCTGCTGCTCCATCGGCGCACCTTCGGGCTCGGTCTCCACGGAGGCTTCCGGGCCGGCACCGTGCATCTTGCCGAAGGCGTGGCCGCCGGCGACCAACGCAACGGTCTCCTCGTCGTTCATGGCCATGCGGCCGAAGGTTTCGCGGATGTCGCGGCCGGACCCGACCGGGTCGGGATTGCCGTTCGGGCCTTCGGGGTTCACGTAGATGAGACCCATCTGCACGGCGCCAAGCGGCTCTTCGAGCTGGCGATCACCGCTGTAGCGGTCGTCGTCGAGCCACACGTTCTCGGGGCCCCAGTAGACGTCCTCTTCGGGCGCCCAGACGTCTTCACGGCCGCCGGCGAAACCGAAGGTCTTGAAACCCATCGACTCCATGGCGACGTTGCCGGTGAGGAGGATCAGGTCGGCCCAAGAGATCTTGCGGCCGTACTTCTTCTTGATCGGCTCCAGCAGGGCGCGAGCCTTGTCGAGGTTGCCGTTGTCGGGCCAACTGTTCAGCGGAGCGAAACGTTGC
>CAXMZV010000053.1:0-12984 GCA_964199985.1 Candidatus Ilumatobacter isfjordensis
TCGATGACGTAGAGGATCTCAGCGGCGCGATCCCACGCAAGCGCGTTCATCGTTGCGTTGCGGACGATCAGACTGCTGCCCAGACCGGATTCGATGTCGAGTTCGACCACATTGATTCCCGAGGGGCTGCCATCGGCCACGTAGCCCTGCGAGGGGTCATCGCGTGTGAGAAACATCCTTCCGTCGTCCAACCAGACGATGTCGCCCACCCCACCAACCTCATCGTGGCCGGTCCCGAATTGCGTCAGCGTGTTGTAGCTCGGGATCTGCGAAATGATCGGCTCGATCTCGCCAGGGTCGTCGTAGTCGCCATCGTCATTCATGTCCTCGAAGACGCTGACGCGTCCGGTCTCCAACGTCCGGTCGCTCGTCTCGATCCCATCGCCCGCTTCGACGACCACCAGCCGGCCGTCGGGCAGCACCGCAACACCTCGGGGGTTCTGCAACCCAGTGGCAACCCTCGTGGTGTTGGCTGCGGGAGCAACACCGCCCGGATTCTCTATCGCAACCGCGGGACGGGGGTCCTCTGATTTGCGCAGCTGAGCGATGACGACCAGTGCGAACGAAAGGGCCAGCAATCCGATTCCGAAAACCAGATACGTCGATCGGGGGATTCTCCTGAAGAGGGCCAGCGTGGGAGTGAGTCCACCGGCGTCAGATGGTTCGGGTTGTCGCTGCACCCTCCCAGTCTGGCCGAGACCCCGTGCCAACAGCTGTCGAGCGGTGGGGTGAGCGGATCGTGCCAGCCGGTCGGCAGTGCCACGCTCCTGAGCAGTCACCCTTTCTTGCGGCGGGGACGACACAGACAGTGACACCACTGTCACCGAAGACCTTGACGTCACGAGCAGCAGAACCATGGACGTCTACAAGCCGACCGAGGGTGGTCCCTGGCCAGTCGTCGTGATGTGGCACGGGCAACCTGCATCCCTCGATGCATCGAATTCGGCACGCCTCGGAATGGGGCCGCTCGCGGCAGCCGTCGCCGAGCAAGGAGCAGTGGTGTTCAACGCCTCCTACGGGGCCGCAACGCCTTCGGAATTCGTGAACGACATCGGCTGCTCGCTCCAGCTTGCGGCCGAATCCGCGCCCGACTGCACAGCTGACGCTGACTCGGTACAGGTACTGCCGGACGCGGTCGTCGCAACGTCGTCGGGCACCAATCCGCTCAACCTCCAAGTCGAAGCGTGGCAGCAGGCCGATGACGCTGTTCTTGATGCTGGGACTCCAATCCTGCTCGTCGGAGGCAACCCCGACCTCCAGGCGTTCTTCGCCACCCAGGAAGGGCCGGCGGGCGTCTTCGCACTCCCGAGTTCCCGCGACTCGTTGACCTCGTCGTCTCCGCAGTCGACGCGGTGCGTTGACGACGCCGTCGCAGCAAGCCTCCGCCCTCGGACTCAGTCGCTGGGCTCTGCCCGATAACCCCATTCGGGTGGGACATGTCGATCCCCGACCTCACCGGTGACAAGGGCTTCAAGGATCTCCTCGAGACTGCGGGCTGGCGAGTGATACCAGCCCTGGATCGTGTCGAATCCAACCGATCGGGCCCAATCCAGCTGACCGATAGTCTCAACACCCTCGGCGACGACGTCGACGCCGAGGCCATGGCCAAGGTTGACGACCGCCTCCGCAATTGCTCGCTCGGGTGGGTGGGTCTCCGCCTTCGCGACGAAGCTCCTGTCGACCTTCACCGCGGCCAGCGGCAGGTCGCGAAGATGCGAGAGCGACGAGTATCCGGTACCAAAATCGTCGAGGGCCAGCCGCACACCCAGTTGGTGCACGCCGCGCAGTGCATCGAGTGCAATGGAGCCGCCAGCGAATGCGGCACTCTCGGTGATCTCGATACAGATCATCGAGGGCTCGACCTGGCGATGCTGCATCGTGCGCCTGACGTGCTCGACGAATCCCGGTTGAACGATGCTCAACGGTGAGAAATTGCACGCGATCGTGAGCCCGTCGCGCCATCCGGCGAGGGTCGCTGCTGCGTCACATGTGAGCTCGAACGCGCGGCGGTCGAGCTCCCACACCAGCCCCGTTCCCGACGCCGCATCGAGAAACTCGCCGGGCCCCACCAGATCACCCGATCTCGTCCGGAAGCGAGCCAGCGATTCGAATCCGATGATTTCGTCGGTGGCACCGTCGACGAATGGCTGGTAGTGCATGACGAGGCGGTCGTCGTCGAGGACGTCGCGAAGGAAGTCGCGCTGACGGCTCGCTGTGTTGGCCGCTTCGGCGAGCTCGTGGTCGAACACGGTCACCTGGTTGCGGCCACGCGCCTTGGCCTCATACAGCGCAAGGTCGGCGAAACGCAAGAGTGAATCCTCGTGCAGCTCCTCGACTCCGAGATGGGCGACTCCGATCGAGCAGGTCAGGTTGAACGCGTGACCGTCGATGTCGAACGGTTCGGCGAGCCGGCGACGCATCTCCTCCGCAGACGCGACGGCCTCCTCGACCGTGTGCCCGCGCGACAGGACGACGAACTCGTCGCCACCCAGCCGGACGAGGAGATCGTCCGGACTGCAGCATGCCGACAACCGGTGCGCCGCGATCCGGATGACCTGGTCACCAACGCGGTGGCCGTGGGTGTCATTGATCACCTTGAAGTTGTCGAGGTCGATGAGGGTCTCCGCCACGGGTCGGGTGTCGCCTGCCGCTGCGGTCAATGGCAGCTCCGCCACCAGGTTGTTGAGCTGGCGTCGGTTGGGCAACCCGGTCAGGTGATCGTGGAGTGCGATGTGCTGCAGCTCGCGCTGGGAGCGGCGGGCCTCGGTGATGTCGTGGAAGCCGATGGCCGCACCGATGCGTTGGCCACCGGAGTTCTCGACGGGCCGACCTGACACGACGATGTTGCGGACCACGTCCTCGACCACGACGGTCATGTTCTCGCGCACGATGTGCTCACCGCTCAGCGCCCGTCGGATCGGGTGACGATCGCGCTCGACCGGCAGCAGGTCAGTGTCGAAGAACTCCAGCGAGTCGACCGCCATCTCGGCCGGATAGGTCCCGCTCGGGAGGCCGAGGATCTCACGGGCCGACTCGTTGACCACGAGCAGTGATCCAACGGCGTCGGTCGCGACGATCCCGTCGTGGAGCTGTTCGACGAGTGCGTTCGAGACGCGGCGGGTGTGCTCGAGGCTCGACTCCAACTCGAGGTCATGGTCGCCGTTGCGAAGCGAGAGCAAGATGCCTGCGACGTTCGGGTTGGCGGTCAGGTCGCGGCCGGTCGCTTCCAAGCGGATGTACTCGCCGGTTCCGTGTAGGACCCGCACGGCCAGTCGATAGACCTCGGCGCCGTTGCCGAGACGCAGGAGCGAGTCAAGGGCGTCGGCGACGTCGTCGGGGTGGAGCAGGTCGACGACGCTGGTGCCGACGATCTCGACCGGGCTCCGGCCGATCTGGATTCCCACTGAACGATTCGCGTAGGAGATCATCATGTCGCCGTCGACCACGACCACGGCATCGCGAAGGTTCTCGAGGAGCGTCTCGTGGAGATCTTCGATCTCGGATTCCACGTCGACCAAGGACGCGACGATTCGGCTCAGACCGTGGAGCACGTCGCTCACGTCCGGAAGCGTTGGACCATGTCGGACGGTCAGCGCCCCGAGCGCCACGCCCTGGTGATCGACGATCGCCGTGCTCGTTTCCTCCTTGGTGCGGAATTGCCGCTGGTCGCCGTCGGCGAGAATCGACTCAGCTGGCGTCAGCGGGCGAGGTTGGAGCAGTCCGTCGTTCAGCGAGCCAACAACCATGGCACGGTCTGCGTCGAAGACGACGACCTCAACGAAAGAACTGGTCAGTGCGGAGGCGACACGGACGACGTCGATCACCGTCGGGTGCCCCGAAAGCCCGCTGACGGCACGCGACCGACCATGTGTGTCCCTGACCATCAATGGCTCATCGGCACGTTGTGATCGGAACTTGATCATTTCTTCACAATTCGATGAGCTGGGCTTCGGTGAGTCAGCCGAATGGCCATTCGCCACTGTGCGCGTTTGATGCTCGCTGTCGGCGTCGTTGGTCGTTGGTCGTCGATCGTGGACCAGCTTCCGCCGTGGTACGGGATCAGGCGGTTCGATTCTGCGCCGAAATCGCGAGGTCGTCAGGGGCGTTGCGCAGGACTGACGGAACGGTTGTTGACGACGAGTCGGCTGACGGCCATGGCGATCAAGGCCGGCACGATGATCGTGGCCTGACCGGTGTATTCCGCCACGAAGACCACGCCGGTCAGCGGAACGGCGTACCCGGCTCCGAGCATCGTGGCGGCGCCGACGATGACGTAGAGCACGACATCGTCGGTGCTCGATGCGTCGGCGAACAGTCGACCGATCACCGCGCCCGCCGCCATCAATGGGATGAACAAGCCTCCGACGCCGCCACCGGCGATCGATACTGCGGGCCCGACGGCACGCAATGCGAACACGCCGACCAGCACGAGCACAGCATGATCCGGCTTGACCGCCCAATCGATCACCGAGTTGCCAGAAGTCAGAGCCAGTGATTCCCCGGTCATTGCGCGTCCGAGGGCGTAGATCGCAACGAGCGCTGCGCCGGCGACGCCCGCACGTACTCCAGCCGAGAAACGAGCCGTCAGGTGTTCAGCGGTGTTGATCAGCTTGATGACGCCGATCGCTGCGATGCCGACCGTGAGCCCGAGCACGGCGCTGAGGAATGCCCGGCCGACCGTGAGCTCGATCAGCGGCACCTCGATTTCCGACTCAACACCGTCGACCAGCGCCATCGTCAGATAGCCGGCCGCTGCCCCGAAAATCGCCGGCAGCACGCGCTCGCCCGCAAATCGGCCCCGGAACGGGACCTCCATCGCAAAAATCGCACCGGCCGCAGGAGCCTTGAAGACCGCTGCGATCCCAGCCGCCGAACCAGCGATGAGCAGCGCGTGGAAGGCCTCGCCGCGCAGCGCAGACCAGCGTCGATCGATGAACGTGGCGACTGCAGAACCGGCGTAGACGGCTGGGCCTTCGAGGCCGAGTGGAGCGCCACTGCCCAACGTCGTGAATGCGGCAAGAATTCGCCCAGGGGTGTGCTTGACGTCCATGTCCGGCTCGGCGTGGTGGAACTGCTCGACATACACCTCGGTCGAAGCGGTCGACTTGCCGCCGATGAAGCGCGTCACGAGCGCGGTCGCCACCACTCCGGCAAAAACGACCACCCCTGGAACCCAGACCGGCGCCTCAAACACCTCGTGGAGCACCTCATCAACCAGGTGTTCGAGCGCAAGAACGACCAAGCCGGTCACGACCCCGATCACCGTCGACGCCACCACGCGTGCGGCGAGGTCGCGCGAGATGTTGGGATTCTTCGGAGTGTTCGTCATGTCAACAGCAGTCCGTCACGGAAGGACTCTCGTCACCCGTTTGATCTGGTTGTTGATCCGCTCGAGACGCGCGGCACCGTTGTGGACTGCCTTGTAGGGCTCGAACAGTTCGCCAAGCTGCTCCTCCAGCCTTTGCTCGGTCGCTGCGTCCAGCGGCTGACCCTTGCGGGTCATCACCTTGAGCTGCTCGAAATCCTCATCGGGCATCTGTCCAATCAGAAACGCGTCGAGCTTCTTGTCGACGTATCGGTCGATCCGTCGATCGAACCAGCTATCGATTTGTCGGTCAATCCAACCTGCCATGGTGTGCTCCTTCTCCAGCGCTGCTGCGCGATCGTTGAGCGGTCTGAGGACCGCCGTGTTGCTTGAATCAACGGGCATGGCCCCCCGATCCCGTCTGCATGCGATCACCGTAGGAGTTGGACCGCGGCTGCTTCTTCACCCCAACGGGGCGATCCCCGACCGCTGAGCCACCAGTCGAATTCGGTGTCAATGCTTGCGGTCCAAGAACTCAGCGATGAGTCGGCTGAGTACTTCGGGCTGTTCGTCGATCATGTTGTGAGCGCAGTCGGGGAGACCGACCAGCCAGGAATTGGGCCGCTCGGTGGCGATGGCGAGGCCGTTGGCTGGAACCGCCACTCGATCCTGGAGTCCCACGATGATGAGCATTGGCGACGATCCGCCCGTCGCCCACTCGTCGGTCGGTGTGGCGCTGCTTGCCTCGTCGTGCGACGTCGGGAAAGCTGCCGAGGTCCGCGGCAGCCGCTGAGAGGTGTTCGTGTCCCGGGGCGTACATCAGCGCAGCGTTGAGCTCGGTCCATTCCTGCGTCGAGATACTCGGGTCGAGGAACCGGCGATACAGCGCCTGGGTTTCTTCCGACGGCGGGATCAGACCACCGGCACCGACGAGGACCAACGACGCACAACGATCGGGTTGGTCGCTCGCTGCGGTGCGCATCACCCGGTTGCCGTACGTCTTACCGACGAGGTGGACTCGGCGTGCGTCGACGTCGTCCGCGAGAGCCCACACATCGTCGGCAAGATCGTGGAGCAACAGCCCGCCGATGGGTCCCGAGCTGTTGCCGATGCCTCGATAGTTGTAGGTGATGGCGCGGAACCCGGTGGTGGCGAGGTCTGCAGCGAGCCGGTCGAGTTGGGCAGCCGGTCGCGCATTGCCGGCAGCGAGAATGACGGTTTCGTTACCTTCTCCGTATTCGAATGCCTCGATGCGTCGCTCTTCGCGCTCGACCAGCAGTTGCCGTGACGACCTCGAGACCATGCCCCGAAGGTAGCTCTATCTGGCGTGATCAGGCCGTTCGATTGGAGTTCTCTGAGCATGGTGACCTCACCAGCCGCACCAGAAGATCAGTCACCCGGATGGGGTGAGTCACCGATCCGATGTGGTACATAATCTTCAGCGACCGAACCCACAAGGAGTACAACTATGCCCAACGGACAGCCGAACATCCTCGTGATGTGGGGTGACGACATCGGAATCAGCAACCTGAGTTGCTATACCGACGGTGTGATGGGGTACCAGACGCCCAACATCGACCGAATCGCCAATGAGGGCGCAAAGTTCACGGACTACTACGGCGAGCAGTCGTGCACGGCAGGACGCGCCGCGTTCATCACCGGTCAGAATCCATTGCGAACCGGCCTGACCAAGGTGGGCATGCCGGGCGCCGACGTCGGGATGCAGGACAAGGATCCGACCATCGCCCGTGCGTTGAAGGAGCAGGGCTACGCCACCGGCCAGTTCGGCAAGAACCACCTCGGCGACCAGGACAAGTTCCTTCCCACGAACCACGGGTTCGACGAGTTCTTCGGCAACCTGTACCACCTCAACGCCGAAGAAGAGCCAGAGCATCGTGACTATCCGTCGGCCGAGGACTTCCCGGATTTCCGCGAGAACTTCGGTCCGCGCGGTGTCATCCACAGTTACGCCGACGGACGTATCGAAGACACCGGCGCGCTCACCGCAGAGCGGATGAAGACCATGGACGAGGAGCTCATCCCCGAAGCCAAGCGATTCATCATGGACGCCCACGAGGCGGGCATTCCCTTCTTCGTCTGGTTCAACACCACCCACATGCATTTCCGCACCCACGCCAAGGACGAGAGTCAAGGGCAGGCCGGTCGCTGGCAGTCCGAGTACCACGACGTGATGATCGACCACGACGGCAACATCGGCGAGATGCTCGACTTCATCGACGAGTTGGGGATCACCGACGACACCATCGTTGTCTACAGCACCGATAACGGTCCCCACATGAACACCTGGCCAGATGGCGGCATGACGCCCTTCCGCAGCGAGAAGAACTCGAACTGGGAGGGGGCCTACCGCGTCCCGGCCATGGTGCGCTGGCCTGGTCACATCGAAGCCGGAACCGTCCTGAACGGGATCATGAGCCACAACGACTGGTTCGTCACGTTCCTCGCAGCGGCCGGCGCACCCGACATCGCTGAACAGCTCCGGGCAGGCGCCGAACTCGACGGCAAGGAGTACAAGGTCCACCTTGACGGCCATAACCAACTCGACTACCTGACCGGCGAGGCCGACGAGAGCCCCCGGAACTACTTCTTCTACATGTCCGACGACGGCGACCTGACGGCGATGCGGTTCGACAACTGGAAGTTCATCTTCCTGGAGCAGCGCATGAGGGGAACCATGCGGATCTGGATGGAACCCTTCGTCGAGCTCCGGATGCCGAAGGTGTTCAACCTGCGCACCGATCCGTATGAACGGGCCGAAGAGACGTCGAACACGTACTTCGACTGGGTTCTCGAGCGGGCGTTCCTGTTCGTCCCGGCACAGAGCTTCGTCGCCGAGCACATCCAGACGCTCGCCGAGTTCCCGGTGAGTCAGAAGCCTGCATCCTTCAACCTGGACAACGTGTTGGAGAAGCTCCAGGCCGGCATCACGAGTTCGTGAACACCTCCGAACGCGGGGATCCACACGCCGGCCAGCGCCATGCAGGCCTCGTGTGGATCCCTGGCGGCCGGTTCGCAATGGGCTCCAATGCGCACTACCCAGAGGAGTCGCCAGTACACACCGTTGTGGTCGATGGGTTCTCGATACGTGCGACGGCGGTCACGAACCGTGAGTACGCCGAGTTCGTCGACGCCACTGCGTACGTGACGATCGCTGAACGACCGCTCGACCCCGCCGACTACCCCGGCGCACCACCGGAGAACCTCGTCGCTGGATCGCTCGTCTTCACGATGACGCCTGGGCCGGTCAACCTCACCCACATCAATCAGTGGTGGACCTGGACCCCGGGCGCCTCGTGGCGGAATCCGGAAGGGCGCCGGAGCAACCTCGGCGACCGACTCGACCACCCTGTCGTCCACATCGCCCACGAGGACGCGACGGCGTTCGCCGACTGGGCCGACGAATCGTTACCGACCGAGGCGGAATGGGAATTCGCCGCTCGGGGTGGACACGAGCGACGCTCGTTCATCTGGGGAGAAGAGGCCGTTCCCGATGGAAAGTTCCACGCGAACTTCTGGCAGGGCGACTTCCCCTACCGCAACAGCATGGCGGACGGCTTCGCGGGTACGGCACCCGTCGGGTCGTTCCCGCCAAACGACTTCGGGTTACACGACATGGCAGGCAACGTCTGGGAATGGACCGACGACTGGTACGCAGACGGCCATCCAGCCGAGGCCGACAAACCCTGCTGCATACCGACCAACCCACGGGGGCCCAGCGAAAACGCGAGCTACGACAGAGCCCAGCCGCAATTCGCGATCCCTCGCCGTGTGGTCAAGGGCGGCTCGTTCCTCTGCGCCGACAACTACTGCCAGCGCTACCGGCCCGCAGCACGCCGACCACAGATGATCGACACCGGAATGAGCCATGTCGGATTCCGCACCGTCGTTCGCCCAGAGCCCGGCACCGACTGACGTGTCCCGGGACCCCATTGCGCCGCTCAGCGGCCGTTTCGTCGACGTCAACGGCATTCGCATCTATCACCGTGTCTGCGAGCAAGCGGGTCCAGAGGCTCCGGCAGTGGTCCATCTCCACGGATTCGGCATTTCGGGGAGCTACCTCGAACCGACAGCCGTCCTGATGTCTCAGAGCGCCCGGCACTACATCCCCGACTTGCCGGGCACCGGTCGCAGCGCACGGTCGGCGCACGCTCCCCACATCCGGAGCTCGATGCGTGATCTCCTCGACTACTGCGATGCGATTGGGCTCGAGCGGGCAACGTTCGTCGGAAACTCGCTCGGCTGCGTCACGCTCCTCGAGCTCGCCGATTCCCACCCGGACCGCGTCGAGGGACTCGTCTTCGTGTCACCGGCAGGCGGACCGAACAATCAACCGCTCGTCAAAGCGCTCGGCCAGATGACGATCGATGGTCTCCGTGAGCCGTTCGCGTTGGCGCGGATCGCCGTTCTCGACTACATACATTTCGGACTGTTCCGGAGCTTGAAGCTGTTCCGGGCAATGACGAGATACCCTACGGTCGATCGCCTCGCCATCTTGGACCGTCCGGTGCTCGTCATCGCTGGCCGCCACGATCCACTCGTCGACATTGACCGGATTGGCCAGCTCTTCGGTGGCCGCCACGCCATGTCGGCCGTCGTGATCGAGGGAGCCCACGCGCTCAACTTCACCCACCCCGTGACGGTTGCAGCCTTGATCTCAGCTCATCTCGACGGAACACCGCTCGAGGACATCAATGAGTCGCCCGATTCGATCGAGATCCTGTTCGAGAGCCGCTGACGCTTTGCGGCGTCTCAGCTGACCTGCGGGACCGGCTCAGCACCGCTGCCCGACGAGGCATCCGATTCGTCATCTGAAGCTCTTGGCCAGACGCCGAAGATCAGCACCACGACGGACAGTGCGGCACCGGCAGCACCCATCCAGCTCACTGCGTTGTAGCCATACTTGTCGGCGAGCACGCCGCCTGCCAGCGAGCCGATGAAACCGCCGAAGGCCGAGCCAGCAATCAACCATCCGTTGGCGATGCCAGCCGGGAAGGTCGCGAACCGCACTGCGGTGCCAGGCTGCGCCAACCGGGCGAACGGGTTTGCCTGGTACAGAATCTGCATGAAGGCGATTCCCAACAGTGCGGGCGCGTCGGCCATCAAACCGACGAGCGCCATCCCCAACGCCCCGACAAAGCGCATGATGACGCCGAGCGAGTATGTGGGTATCTTGCCCCGACTGGCCATCATTTTCCCGGCAACGACAAACAGAACAATGTTCAGCAGGCCAGCGACCGAGATCAACGTCGACGTCTCCGCTTCGCTCACACCGTACACATTCGGCATGATGTTCGAGATCTGGCTGTTGATGCCGTTGTTCGCCACCGAGGTCAGCATCGTGACCAGCAGGAACAGACCGAACGACGAGAACATGACCGCCTTGAGCGGCACCTTCGGCTTCTCGGGAGCCTCTGGCTCTGAGCTGCTGTCGGCTTCGTCGTGACCGCTGTGCTGACCGGCGTACATCACTGCGTGCAAGCGCTGCTCGGCTTCCTTGCTGGTCAGCCAGGTCACCGCGCCGGTGACCAGACAGAATACCGAGGCAATCCAGAACCGGTTCGAGTACGACCACCCGGCTGCTGCGGCGGCGCCGATGAGGGCTCCACCCGCCACCTGACCTGCTGGCATGGCCAGTGAATACCACGTCATCCGTTTCGCCTCGAAGCGCTGCGACAATCCTGCGCCGACGACGAAGACCGGTCCCACGGCCGCCACCGCGGCAACCGAGACGCCGAGGATGAGCGAATCGATGGCGAAGAACTTCGAGTCCTCCGATGCCAGAGCAAACGCTGCAAAACCGACTGCCATGCCGAACACGCCCAAGGTCATGACCAGACGGTGCGCCCCATGTCGATCAGCAAACGTCCCGAGCACGGGGCCGAGCACGGCGGCCAGGCTGATGATCGCCATGACAGCGCCGGCCGCGGCTGCATCGCTGGTCACCTCGGTGACGTAAGGGGGGATGAGCAGCGCCATGAACGCCGAGAATCCAGCACCCATTGCAAAGTTCGAGGTCATCCACCACTCGAAGGGACGTCCCTCGTCCACAGTGTCCGATTCGACGGTGATGCTGGATCCGCTCATGCCGACAATACGGAGTCAACGCGATTGAGCGCCGGCCTCGGCACGATGGTGAGCGGTCGCCGCAGCAATCCGTTCTCGCGGGCGCGATCGATCGCCTCCGCCCGACAATGCGCACCCAGCTTGAGGTAGAGCGACTTCAGATGTGTCTTCAATGTGTTGCGCGTGACTCCCATGGCCCGGGCCATGTCCTTCTGGCTCATCGAGCCGTCGGGAAGGAGGCGCAGCGATGCCATCTCCTGTCCAGTGAGCGCGACGCCGCCGACCATCGACGGCGACGTCGAGTCGCCTGCTGCGTCGACAAGCCACAGCCGAGTCGATCGCAAGTGATGCTGTGCAGCAACGAGATCACCATCATGGAGCGCCATCTCGATCATCTCGAGTCGTCGGTTCACCGACTCCGAAACGTCTTCATCGGTCAGCACATCGGCAGTCAGCATCTGCTCGGATCCCATGAAATCACTCTCCCACTGGGACCCCGACCGCACCAGTGATGTCGTGCGGTCTGCCGACACTGACGATCGTCAGTGTCGTGCCCGATGGGCTGGGTGACCGCTGAGTGACCGAATCGTGCAAACATCGAACCGAGCAGCCGCGCGTGGTCGGCTCATCTACAAGATGAAGGGGCGTCGATGTTGGTCGGGTGGGGGACGATCGCTTACGGCGTCACCGCAGGCCTCTTCTTCGGCGTGGCGTTGGTGTTCTTTCTCTTCGGTGCTCGTCGCCGCGGGATCGATCCGCTGATGTGGTCGTTCGGTTCGTTTGCACTCGTGAGCGCGATCTCCACCGTCGTCACCGTTCGCCTGCACCACTCGTCGACGGTGAACGAGTACTCGACGTGGTTCAAAGTGTTCGGGTTCGTCAACCTCGCCGGGGTCGTCGCCATCGTGATGCTGGTTGCAGCTTGGACCAGGCAGGGGTCGCGACGGGGAGCGCTCGCCTTCGGCCTCGCAACTGTGGTGATCGGCGTGCTCTCGGCGGTACTCCCGAACGGGCTCCTCGCCGGCGACATCGAGGGGTTACGGGCCGTGACGTTGTTCGGCGAACCATTCGTGGTGCATGAAGCGACGACGTCACCATGGCGACCAGTCCTCGACGTGTACCTCGTGACCTTGTTCGTCTTCGTGGTGATCGCCATCGTCCGCGGTTTCCGCCGGCACCGGTCATACACAGCCGTCGTTGCGGGCCTCGTCCTCGTTTTGGGCGCCGTCAACTTCTATGACAGCCTTGTCGACCTCGGTACGGTCGAGACGCCGTACCTGGCGCCGTTCGGGATGGTCGCGACGGTGCTTGCGGGGGCGGCGTTCTTGGCGGAGCAAAGTGCACGGACCGACGAGCGACTGCATGATCAGACCGTACGGTTGGAAGAGACCGTGATCGAACGCACCGCAGCGTTGATCGACGCGAACCGTCGCCTCGAGGAACAGCTCGCCCGTCAGCGCAGATCGACACGAAGTCTGACGTCACTCACCGAAGAGTTCGGACAAGCCAACGCCATGGTCGACCCGACCCCGACTGCAATCACAGCCGCCCTCCGTGCGCTCCTCGAACAACTCGGCGCCATCCTGCCCGACCTC
>CAXMZV010000054.1:0-12713 GCA_964199985.1 Candidatus Ilumatobacter isfjordensis
CGGTGGCGAGCAGAGCGGCCACGTCATTTTTGCTGATCATGCCACGACAGGTGACGGACTCCTCACAGCGGTCGCCCTCATCGACATCGTCAAGCGGTCCGGCCGCACCCTCGCCGACATCGCCACCGAAGCCATGACTTCGCTCCCGCAGGTGCTGGTCAATGTCCGTGTCGGCGAGCGAGTTCCCGACGTCGCCGATCGCCTCGCCGACGAGATCGCTGCCGTCGAAGCCGACCTTGGCGCAACTGGCCGCGTGCTTGTGCGAGCCAGTGGCACCGAACCCCTGATCCGCGTGATGGTCGAAGCGGCAACCGCCGATCAGGCCCAAGCCGCCGCCGACCGACTCGTCGACATCGCCCGCACCAAGTTCGCCTGACAGGGCACCGGCGCCGATCAAGTCCGCCTCCGAAATGGTTGCGCTCTTCGACGAGCAGCTTCCGACCATCGTTGCGCCCGACCCTCCCGAAACCCGACAGATGGCACGCCGGACGCGCGGTGGACATCGACACGCCAGCTCGCCAGTTCAGGTAGCTCTCTCAGGACAACTCCAAGATGCTCCTGTCAGTCTTGGCCCGAGTGGTCCCGCGTAGGGTCAGCTCACGGCACTTGTCTCTGCGGTTCATCACATCGCCACTGCAACCAACGATCTCGATCGATTCGTCGCCTTCTACAAGGACGCGTTCGATCTGGACCCGCAGCCCGGCTTTCCGATGGACACGCCATTCGGTCGCATCTCGTTCTACGACCTCGGCGGCGTCCAAGTGCAAGTCGTCGAATCGGGAAACATCGAGTCGGCGCTGGCCGACTCTCCGGCCATCCTCCTGCAGCAGGACCTCCGCGTCGATCACTTCACGCTTCGCATCGACTCTGCCGAAGCGTTCGCTAGTTCACCGATCCGGACGGTCACGTGATGGAAGTGATTCATCCTCCCACTCAGTGACTGTGTGCCGAGTGGGTCCTGCTCGCTCGAGGTCTCAGAGGGTGAGGAGGAGCAAACCGGCGACGACCAAGATCAGGATCGCACCGATGCCCAGCGCCTTGGCCGACGAACCGAAGACCACCGACTGGTGCGTCTCATGTTCCCACTGCTGATTGGCAGGCGAACCGACCTTCGGTAGGTGACTGGCCTTCTTGTGCCCCTTGCGCGGCTTGCTGCTGCTGCTTCCCACGGAGGGCACATTACCTGCACCGACCCAGACCAGCCAGGGCATCCTCAAGAAGGCGCCGCTCGACGGGTCCTGCTGCGCTGTTAACCGTCGGAGCGGGCGGCGCCTGTCCGTGGGAGCAGCGCTCCGATGAACCAGAACAGCGGCAGGAAGAGACCGATCACGAACATCACCCAGTGGCCCCTCCGGAGCGAGCGGATCCCCAGGAAGATGAACAGCAGGAACCAAATCACTGCTCCAAGACCCCAGTACCACATAGCGCTTCCTCCTGATCGACGGCGGTGCCGACTGTAGCCCGCCGTGTTGCACAACCGGCGTCCGGCTGAGCGACCGCCAACCGGCTGACGCGAGCGAGTTGCCGTTATCCGGGTGATCCAGGTCGGTAGCCTGGAAGCCTTATGTGCGGCATCATCGGCATCGTCAGTCGAACACCCACGAGGCCGACGCCCAGCGACGAGCAGATCCTCGCTGGACTCGATGCAGCGCTTGCCGCCCGGCCCGACGTGCTGGCTGTCGCGGGCGAAGCCGCGGCCGTCGACTCGTTGCTCAAGGGACTCCCCGGCGTGCTGGCATTGGCTGGCCGCATCGACGTCGTGGCGTCGATCACGAGCCGACTCGACCAGCTCGATGCATTTACTGCACAGATCGAAGCCGACCTTGATGCGAGCACGCTTGCTGCCCAAATTGATGACGGGTCTGATGGGGAAATCGGTGGCCTCAGCGCCGACGCATTGGAACGCGCCAACGCCGATCTGATCACCCTCAAGGATGCGGTATGGACAATCGCCAACGACCGATTGCGGACTGTCCGCGAGGTCGGGAGCCTGGCAGGGCCCGAGGCATCGCAGTCATCGCTGTCCGGATACCTCGTTGCCCAGCAGGCGTTCTCCGCCATCGACCGACTCGAAGTGCGTGGCCGCGACTCCGCCGGCATCCACCTCTATCTCTGGGGCCATGACATCGGCGCCGACGCCTTGGCCATACTGCTTGCCGAACGTGGCCATGACCCGCTGTTCCAGTCGGGTTCAGTCGAAGTCTCCGGCGACTCACTCTCGTTCGTCTACAAAGCAGCCGCAGAGATTGGCGAATTGGGCGACAACACCGCTGCGCTGCGGGCCGCACTCCGGTCCGATCTGCTGCTCCGCCGTGCGCTGCGATCGCCCGCCGCCCGTGTTGCTCTGCTCGGGCACACGCGCTGGGCGAGCGTCGGGATCATCTCCGAGCCGAACACGCACCCACTCAACTCGGTGGAACTCGAGCAGTCCGCTGGCACCGCGCCAGCGCCCTATGTCGTCGCCGCCCTGAACGGTGATGTCGACAACCATGCCGACTTGCGCGCCGAGCACGGTCTGCGGATCCCGACATCGATCACCACCGACGCCAAGGTGATTCCGACCCTGATGTCGCGCCATCTCGCCGATGGAGTCGCTCCGGCCGAGTCGTTCCGCCGCACAGTCGCGGCGTTCGAAGGTTCGATCGCCATCGGCGTCGCCACTGCAGCGGCGCCCGAAACGCTGTTCCTCGCCTTGCGGGGGAGCGGTCAGGGTCTGTACATCGGTCTCGGCGACGACTGCTACGTGGTCGCGAGCGAGCCGTACGGCGTCGTCGAGGAAACCGAGCGCTACATCCGCATGGACGGCGAGCAGGGTGGCGAGATCGTCGTGCTCGACGGCGCCCAGTCGGGCGACCTGGCCGGCATCACACGTCTGGCCTACGACGGTGCCGAGTTGTTGGTCACCGACGCCGACGTCGCGACGGCCGAAGTCACCACTCGCGACATCGACCGCGGCGATGCCCCGCACTTCCTCCTCAAGGAGATCTCCGAGTCGCCGAACAGTTTCGCCAAAACGCTACGCGGCAAGATCGTCGAGGCGGACGGTGAACTGTACGCCGTCGTCGGCGACCGCGCGCTTACGGCATCGATCGCCAAGCGCCTCGCTGCCGGCACGATCACCCGAGTCCGCGTGATTGGGCAGGGCACCGCTGCTGTCGCTGGACAGAGCATGGCGGCGATCCTCGACGATCTCACCGGTTCGGTGCTCGACGTCGACGCCATCACGGCGACCGAGTTGTCGGGTTTCAACATGCGTCTCGACATGAGCGACACGCTGGCGATTGCGGTCAGTCAGTCGGGCACCACCACCGACACCAACCGCACCGTCGACCTGCTGCGCTCGCGCGGGGCAGCGGTGATCGGCATCGTGAACCGCCGCGGCAGCGATCTGACCGACAAGGCCGATGGCGTGCTCTACACCTCCGACGGTCGTGACGTCGAGATGTCCGTCGCATCGACCAAAGCCTTCTACGCACAGGTGGCCGCCGGCGCAGTGCTGTCGTGCGCCATCGCCGAAGCATCGGGGCTCGGCTCTTCGAAGCGTCGATCGCAGCTGCTCGGCGCCCTCCGTGAGCTTCCCGAGGCGATGCGCGAGGTGCTGACCCGCCGCGATGGCATCGCGGATGCCGCCCGTCGTTTCGCACCGTCGAAGCGCTACTGGGCCGTCGTCGGCAACGGTCCGAACAAGGTCGCGGCCGAAGAAGTGCGGATCAAGCTCAGCGAGCTCTGCTACAAGTCGATGGCGTGCGACTCGACGGAGGACAAGAAGCACATCGACCTGTCGTCGGAACCGCTGATCCTGGTGTGTGCCGCCGGCCTTGAAGGGTCAACGGCCGATGATGTTGCCAAAGAAGTCGCCATCTTCAAGGCGCACAAGGCGACCCCGATCGTCGTCGCGAACGATGGCGAGACCCGCTACAACGCGGACGCCACCATCGAAGTGCCAGCGGTCGACCCGGCGCTGGGCTTCATCCTGTCAGCGATGGTCGGTCACCTCTTCGGGTACGAAGCAGCGCTGGCCATCGACGCCTCCGCCCGCCCGCTGCGCGAAGCACGCGAAACGGTTGAACAGCTGGCAGGACTCGACCTGACGAGCGACGAGACACTCGACCGCGTCGCAACGGCCGTTCCCACCTTCTCGACCGCGTTTGACGACGGCCTTCGGTCTGGGACCTACGACGGGCACCTCGAAGCGTCCACCGCTGTTCGGTTGGCCACGATGTTCGGCCACGTGTTGTCCGATCGACCCGTGCACGCCTACTCACGCCAGACCGGCAAGGTCGGCTCACCGAGCGCATTGATCGATGATTTTGTCTCAGCGCTCACCAAGGCGATCGAGGAGCTCACGCGCCCGGTCGACACGATCAAGCACCAGGCGAAGACGGTCACGGTTGGCATCTCGCGCAGCGACGAGGGCATCATCGACCGAGCGCTCGTGCAAGCGGTCATCGAAGCTGGCGCTGGCCGTGATGTGCTCAGCTATCGCACCCTGAAGGTGCTCGCCGACCTCGACCCGGCGGTGGCTGCGGTCCACGGCTACACCCGGTACAGCGTGGACGGCGACTCGATCTCAGTCATAGACAGCGGTGGCATCGCCCGTGAGCTGACCAGTCGCGTCGAGGCCAACACGGTGTTGCGTGGCACCAAGCACCGCGTCGCGTCCGAAGGCGAGATCCTCGTCGGCAGGGGACGCAGCGACGGCCGGACGCTCATCT
Organism: Candidatus Ilumatobacter isfjordensis; assembly: GCA_964199985.1. Taxonomy (GTDB): domain Bacteria; phylum Actinomycetota; class Acidimicrobiia; order Acidimicrobiales; family Ilumatobacteraceae; genus Ilumatobacter_A; species Ilumatobacter_A isfjordensis. The sequence goes on from CAXMZV010000054.1 coordinate 4,716, forward strand.
TCGTGCCCGAGATGAAGGCGGGCCAGGCCACGGGCATCACCCTCCTGCATGTGGCCTTCCACGAGCAGTTGCCTGCCGATGTGATGCGCGGCGTCATGCAGGGTTACGACCGGCGGTACGACCGTCTCGTCGACTGGGTCACCGAGACGGAGGGCGCCTTCGACGACTCGCTACTCGGTGAACTGCCGGTCGAACAGCTGCTGATCGGTCCGATCTCCGAGACCGCCGATCACTGGAATCGCTGACACCATGATCGAGCGCATGATCGGCGTCCGATGATCGGGATCGGGATCGATGTCGTCGACATCGAGCGGTTCCGCACCACCCTGCAACGGACACCGTCGATGCGGACACGGGTGTTCACCCAGGTCGAACTCGACTACGTCGCACCGCAATCTGACCCGATCCCGTCGCTCGCTGCTCGATTCGCCGCACGCGAAGCAGTCATGAAGTCGCTCGGGTTGGGCCTCGGCGCATTCGGCTTCCACGAAGTCTGGGTGGAGCGGGCAACGTCTGGTGTTCCGACCCTCGCGATCACCGGGCGTGCCGCCGAGTTGGCGAACGAGGCCGGCGTCACGCGTTGGCACCTCAGCCTGACGCACAGCGACTTGGTCGCCGCCGCATACGTTGTGTGTGAGTAGCGCCCCGGTGCTGTCAGCGGCGGCCGCCCCAATTGGTGGCACGACCTGACCGGGTGCGACAATCTCCCGATGCTCGAAGAGTTTCAAGAGGCCTGGACCGAATTGACCCAGCCTGGATCACAGTTCGCCATGAAGGACATCGAAGTCCGTGGCGTTCCAATGCGCGTGTTCGAAGCAGCGCCGCCCTCGATGCGGTTCGTGTGGGAGATGGCCGCCGGCTACGGCGACCGCGACTACGTCGTATTCGAGGACGAGCGCTACACGTACGCCGAGTCCGATGCCATCATCCGTGCCCTTGCTCATCACCTGCGTGATGTGCACGGTGTTGGTCCTGGCGACCGCGTCGCACTTGCGATGCGGAACTATTCCGAGTGGGTGTTCGGTTACTGGGCCATCGTGTCGATCGGCGCGGCCTGTGTCGGCATGAATGCCTGGTGGACCACCGACGAGATGGAGTATGGGCTCGCTGACTCGGCCCCGAAAGTGCTCATCGCCGACAGCGAACGCGTCGCGCGAGTCACGCCGATCCTCTCGAAGCTGCGCGAGAAGAATGCGATGCACATCATTGCAGTGCGCACCGAGGGGGAGCTGCCCGAAGATGCCGACCACTGGGATGACGTCATCGACCCGACAACGGCACCGGCAGGCCTGCCGGCTGCTGACATCGACCCCGACGACGATGCCTGCATCTTCTACACATCAGGCACGACTGGCTTCCCGAAGGGAGCACAGCTCACGCACCGCGGTTCGGTGCACAACCTGTTGAATCTGGCGTTCATGGCCGGGGTGGCAGGGGCCGCGGAAGCCATGGCGCTCGCCAAAGCCGGCAAGGACCCGGCACCGCCGGCCGACCCGAACAAGCAGAACGTGTTCATGGCGCCGACGCCGCTCTTCCACGTCACCGCCAACAACTGTCTGCTGCATCCCGCCACCATCTCGGGCTCCAAGTTGGTGCTGACCTACAAGTGGGATGCGGCACGGGCCCTCGAACTGATCGAGCGCGAGGGTGTCACCAACTTCTCGGGCGTGCCGACGATGAGTCGCGAAATGCTGATGCATCCGGATTGGGAGACCCGCGACACCTCCACGCTCGCCGGCCTCGGTGGCGGTGGCGCACCGCTGCAGCCCGACCTTGTCGAAAAGATCGACCAGTCACAGGAGAGCATCGCGCCGAGCACCGGTTACGGCCTGACCGAGACGCACGGCATCGTGACCGCCAACTCCGGCAAGCTGTACGTCGCCAAGCCCGCATCGTGCGGCCGCATCGTGCCGACGCTCGATGGCAAGCTGATCGACGAGATGGGCAACGACGTGCCGAACAGCGGTGTCGGCGAGCTCTGCGTGCGCGGCTCTGTGGTCATCAAGGGCTACCTCAACCGCGAAGAGGCAACTGCCGAGGCCATTCAGGACGGCTGGTTCCGTACGGGCGACATCGCGACCATCGACGAAGACGGCTACGTGTTCATCGTCGACCGCGCCAAAGACATGGTGCTGCGCGGCGGCGAGAACATCTATTGCAACGAAGTAGAAACCGCGATCTACCAGCACGACGCCGTTGCTGAGGCCGCCGTCTTCGGCGTTCCGGACGACCGTCTGGGCGAGCTCGTCGGTGCGGCCATCGTGCTCGCCGCCGGCGCATCGCTGACCGACGACGGACTGCGCGAGTTTCTGGCCACATCGCTGGCCAAGTTCAAGATCCCTGAGCGGATTTGGATCCTCGGCGAGCCCTTGCCGCGCAACGCAAGCGGCAAGTTCCTCAAACGCGAACTCCGCGAGACGCTCACCGCATAACCAACGCGTGAAAGAGTCAGCACGATGCAGCCAATCCTCACCCCGGTCGAGATGGCGGCAGTCGATGCGGCTGCACCCGAACCAGTCGAGGAACTGATCGACCGTGCGGGCCGAGCCGTGGCGCGCGCTGCGCTCGAGATGCTCGGCGGCTCGTACGGCCGAGTCGTGCAAGTGATCGCTGGCAAGGGCAACAACGGCAACGACGGACGCGTGGCCGCTGACATCCTCCGTCGTCGTGGCGTCAGCGTCGAGGTGATCGATGCCGCTGCGCCACCGCCCGTGCTGTCGCGGGCAGACCTGGTGATCGATGCGGCGTACGGAACCGGGTTCCGCGGCGCGTGGGGGCCACCCGACGTCGGCACGACGCCCGTGCTGGCCGTCGACGTACCGAGCGGGGTCGATGCGCTCACTGGGGTTATCGGCGGCGGCGTCATCGCAGCGGATCGCACCGTGACGTTCCAGGCGCTCAAGCCCGGGTTGCTCCTGGGTGCTGGCGCGCAGCTTGCGGGGATCGTCGACGTTGTCAACATCGGCCTCGATGTGTCCGCTGCAACATGCCATCGTGTCGATGGCACTGACGTCGGTGCTTGGTGGCCACGACGGCCGGTCGACGCCCACAAGTGGCAAGGCGCAGTACGCGTCGTCGCCGGCAGCAACGGCATGACCGGGGCGGCCGCCCTCGCCGCGGAGGCCGCCGCGCGTGCCGGAGCGGGCTTGGTCAAGCTGTCTGCGCCGGGCCTCACGGTCGCGTGCCGACCCGAGATCATGCAGACCCTGCTGTCAGCGGCGGACTGGTCCGCCGAAGTGTTGGCCGACGCTGACCGATTCGGTTCGCTGGCCATCGGCCCGGGCCTCGGTCGAGATCCACGAACACCGGAGTCGGTGAGGGCGTGCGTCGCTCTGGCTCCGCAGCCAGTTGTCGTCGACGGGGACGGACTGTTCGCGCTCGCGCACGCGGACGGCGGCGCTGCCAGCGTCGTCTCCCAGCGATCCCACGCCACCGTGCTGACACCGCACGACGGCGAGTTCCGCGAGCTGACCGGCGCGCTGCCCGGCCCCGATCGGCTCGCCGCCGCCAGAGAGCTCGCCGCACACGTGGGGTGCACCGTCTTGTTGAAAGGACCAGTGACGATCGTCGCGAATCCGGACGGTGTCGCGCTGGTCGTGGACCATGGCGATCAGCGTCTCGCGACTGCCGGGTCCGGTGACGTGCTGACCGGCGTCATCGCCGCAGCACTGGCGTGGGGGCTGGATCCGCTGCGCGCGGCCGCAGCTGCGGCCTGGCTGCACTCCGAGGCCGCAGCGCTGCTGCCTCGGCGGGGAATGCTCGCCGGTGATCTTGCGCACACCTTGCCAACGGCGCTCGCTGGCGTATTCTCGTCCCAATGGAAGTGATCGCGCAATGAGCGACACCCGTTGGGCCTGGGTCGAGATCGATCTCGACGCGATCCGCCACAACGTCGCGCACCTCCGCTCGGTCGCTGATCCGGCCGCGGTGTGGGCGGTCGTCAAAGCGGATGGTTACGGCCACGGAGCGGTCGATGTGGCCCGAGCCGCAATGGATGCGGGTGCCGAGGGGCTCTGCGTTGCCCTGGTCGCCGAAGGCCTCGAGTTGCGCCGCGCCGGGATCGACGCACCGATTCTCATTCTCAGTGAGCAGCCGCCCGAGACGGCGGGACACATCGTCCAGCACCGGCTGACCCCGACGGTCTACACCCGCCAGTTCCTCGACGCACTCGTCGCCGAGGGGCCGACCGGACTGCCCGTGCACTTGAAGATCGACACCGGTATGCAGCGTGTCGGCGTCCACCCGCACGCGGCGGCGGCGATGGCGCAGTCGATTGCCGAACGGGCGCCAGCGGTTCGGCTCGCAGGGGTGTACAGCCACCTTGCAGTTGCCGATGATCCATCCGATGCGTTCACCGCTCGCCAGGTTGAGCGCTTCGATGGGGCGCTCGAACACGTCCTCGAGCGCGTGGGCTCTGTGCCGCTCGTCCACCTCGCCAACTCTGCGGGGCTGCTGGCGCATTCCGACACGCGACGTTCGATGGTGCGAGCCGGCATTGCGATCTATGGCGTGTCGCCGGGTCACGGCGTCGACGACTTCTGCGCCGAACTCCGGCCTGCACTGCAACTCCGGGCGCGGGTGTCCTACGTGAAGATGGCGCGAGCAGGGAGTCGCATCTCCTACGGGCGCGTCCACAAATTCGAGCGCGACACCACGGTGGCGACCATTCCAATCGGCTACGCCGACGGCGTGCCGCGCCGGCTGTCATCCACCGGTGGCGAAGTGTTGATCGGCGGTCGTCGCCGGCCGATCGTCGGCCGCATCACGATGGATCAGATCATGGTCGACTGTGGTGACGACGAGGTGAACGACGGTGACGACGTGGTCCTGATCGGCACCCAGGACGGTCCCGACGGCGAGCAGACGATTCGTGCAGAGGACTGGGCCGACCGTTTGGACACCATCGGCTACGAAATCGTGTGTGGCCTGTCGTCGCGTGTGCCTCGGTTCCCGCGCCGTAGCATCGATGGCTGATGTTGCACCTCCGAGCATCGTCGATTGCCGACACCCACGCTGTTGCCGCCGCCGTCGCCGCTGCTTCGCGCACTGGTGATGTGATCGTGCTCGCTGGCGAGATGGGCGCGGGCAAGACCGCATTCGCGCAGGGGTTCGGCGCCGCATTTGGTATCGAGGAGCCGATCACGTCGCCGACGTTCACACTCGTGCACAGCTACGACCTCGATGCAACGGTCCGCGGCATTCGCACGATGCATCACGCCGACCTCTATCGGCTTGACCGCACGTCCGAAGTCGCGGATCTCGCGCTGGGCGAGCTTGCCGAATTCGGTGGCGTGGTGCTGGTCGAATGGGGCGATGTGGTTGACGGAGTGTTCGGCGATCACCTCACCATCCATCTCGATCAGGACCCTGACGACGAGACCGACGAACTCGCACTCGACCGCGCCCGCCTCATCGATGTGGCCGGCACCGGATCGACGTGGGCGGCCCGGTGGGACTCGCTGCGCAACCGACTGGCGGAATTCACGTGTTGATCCTGGGTATCGAAACCGCCACCGAGCGAGTGAGCGTCTCGATCGGCGGGCATGAAGGTGTCATCGGCCTGTTCGAGGTCACCAAAGGCCGGCGACATGCCGAGACCTTGGTGCCAGCGATCGAATTCATGTGCCAACAGTCGGGCATCGAGTTGGACGAGATCAGCGTCGTCGCGGTTGACGTCGGGCCGGGGCTCTTCACGGGAATGCGCGTCGGGCTGGCGTCGGCAAAGGCTATTGCCCAGGCATTGCGCGTGCCGATGATCGGCATCACTTCACTGGACCTGCTCGCCTTTCCGTGTCGTCACACCGATCGGGTGATCGTGCCGGTCATCGACGCCCGCAAGGGTGAGGTGTTCTACGCCATGTATCGCCAAGTGCCGGGCGGCATCCAGCAGGTCGCCGAGCCGGCGGTCGGTCCGGTCGAGGACCTTGTGGCCGACCTGATGGCCCGCAGTCAGGATGTCCTGCTGGTCGGCGACGGTGCCGTTCGGTACCGCGAAGAGATTCTCGAAGGCTTCCATTGCGAGATCGGTGGCGACGCCCACCCGTCAGCGGCCCCACTCGTGCAACTCGCGCATGCCCGGGCGCTGCGCGAAGAGTGGGTCAACCCCCGTGACATCGAGCCGGTCTACCTCAGGGCCCCGGACGCCCAGATCAACTGGTCGACTCGGGCGGCGCGCACATGAGCGTGCTCGAGCGGCTGCTCGGCCGCGAGCACGACGAGGGCTTCTCGATCACGCCGATGCGCAAGCGCGATCTGCGTCACGGCATTCTCGACATCGAGGCCGTCGCCTATCCGGTGGGCTGGTCGCACAACGTGTTCGTCAGTGAGATCGAGCAGATGCGATTGGGCACGCGCCACTACGTGGTGGCACGCCAAGACGGCAACATCGTCGGCTACGCCGGTGTGTGGTTCGCCGTCGACGAGGCGCACGTGACCAACGTTGCTGTCGCTCCCGCGGCGCGCCGCCAAGGAATTGCACGAGCGTTACTGCTCCATTTGGCCGAGGTCGCCGTCGAGCGCAGCTGCATCGCATGGACGCTCGAGGTTCGCGTGACGAGTCTCGGCGCCCAGCGGCTGTACGAGGAGTTCGGCTTCGAGTCGGCCGGCGTGCGCCAGCGCTACTACGACAACGTCGAAGACGCGATCGTGATGTGGTGCCACGACATCCAGGGTGACGACTACCGCGCCCGGCTCAACACGATTCGAGAGGCCGACCGTGACAGCGCTGGCGAATGACGACCTGACGGTCGATGAGTCCACCCTCATTCTGGGTGTCGAGACCAGCTGCGACGAGACCGCGGCCGCACTCGTGATGGGTGGGTACGACGTCGTGTCGAGTGTGGTGTCGACCCAGGTGGATCTGCACGCCGAGTTTGGCGGCGTGGTCCCCGAGATTGCATCGCGTGCTCACCTCGACATGCTCAACCCGGTGATCGCTCGGGCGATCGTCGAGTCGGGAGTCGAAGACTCCCGTATCGATGCAGTGGCCTGCACCGTCGGGCCCGGACTGATTGGTGCGCTGCTCGTGGTCGTGTCGGCGGCGAAGTCCCTTGCGCTCGCGTGGGACGTTCCGTTCGTCGGCGTCAACCACATGGAGGCGCATCTGTACGCCGCCTCTCTGGAGGACCCCACGCTCGAGTTCCCGCTCGTTGTCCTCCTCGTCTCCGGCGGGCACACCATGCTCGTCGAAATGCAAGACCACGGCCGCTACCGGTTGCTCGGTCAAACCATCGACGATGCAGCGGGCGAGGCATTCGACAAGGTCGCCCGCTTCCTCGACCTCGGCTACCCGGGTGGACCGGCGATCGACGAAGCAGCGCTCCTCGGTGACCCCGAGGCAATCAAGTTCCCGCGAGCCCTGATGGACAACAGCTACAACTTCTCCTTCAGCGGCTTGAAGACGTCGGTGATGAACTACGTCCGCAAACATCCCGACGTGAGCTCGGCTGACGTTGCTGCATCATTCCAAGCTGCCGTGGTCGATGTGCTGGTTGCGAAGTCGCGCGCAGCAGCCAAGGCGACGGGGGCCACCAGCATCGTGCTCGGTGGTGGCGTCGCAGCGAACTCGCTCCTCCGCGAAGAGATCCTGGAAGGGTGCGCCCGAGACGGCATCCAAGGGTTTCTGCCCAGTCGGGCGATGTGTACCGACAATGCGGCGATGATCGCGGCAGCGGGATGGCATCGGCTGCGCTCCGACGGCCCGACGCCTCTGTCCGTTGGGGCAACTCCCAACCTGAGATTGCCCTTCATTGACTGAGGTCCGACGCCACCCGACGAAGTACACGCCGGGGACCCCCAGGTGCGGTTGGTTTTTCACGTCTGCCCGATTTCGGTACCTCAACGCGCATGGTCGGCTTGGCGCCGCACAGGAAAATCGGGCAGACGTGAAAACGGCGCTCGGCTGACCACCTTCCGCAGCGACCGCGTGCCAACCCACTGTACGGATATGGAGACCAGAGCGGAACGCACTTCAACCCTCACCACGACGACCGGCATGGA